>JAZNHQ010000087.1:0-7270 GCA_045577035.1 Faecousia sp.
TGCAGTGCTTTCTTCTTATCTGCCGCGGGGGTGGGGGCTTCGTAAGCCGTTTTCTTTGTAGCCATATTACTCTTCCTTCCTGTTATAGCCTGACCGATATAATCCGAAACCGCCCAAGTGGGCGTCTGATCGGATCAGGCATCATTATAGTCATTGATGGGCGCCAGCCCATCGGCTTCTTTAAATCTCGCCTGAACCAATCATCCATCCCCCTTGGGTCGTAGATTTCCAAATTGCATGGTCGTTCTGAGGCAAGACACCGCTTTGCAGACGGGCTTTCCGCCCTTCAAAAAGCGGTAACGCTGCATCAGGGCGATCATGCAATTTAGAAACGGATTCGGATTATATCGGGCAGGCTAGCGGGCAAGCACTGCCCGTTCTCTATCGTTAAAATCTCTGGCTCGTTCCAGAATTGTATATCCGTTGTCAAGGAGGATCTGACACACAGCATCCCCCTGCCCCATGCCAAACTCAAAGCACAGGAAACCGCCGGGCTTTAAGGCCTTGCGGTATTTATCCGCAATAGATCGGTAGAACACCAGGCCATCGTCGCCGCCGTGCAGCGCCAAATGGGGCTCATAGTCCTTAACACAGACCGGCAGTTGGGTCATTTCCTGGGTGGTGATATAGGGCGGATTGGATACGATCATATCAAACTGCCCTAAAAAGGCTTCCGGCTCAGACAGCGCATCTGCCCGATAGCAGCTGACACGGCCCGTCAGCTTTTGACCCGCAATGTTTTTCTTAGCAACCGCCAAGGCCTCTTTGGAGATGTCCGCCAGAGTCACCCGGGCATCCCGGATCTTATGGGCAAGGGCCAGGCCAATACAGCCGGAGCCGGTACACAGATCCAAAATTCTGGGGCTTTCCGGCAGGAACAAGCCCTGGTGAATGGCAAGCTCTGCCACGGCACAGGTATCATCCCGGGGGATCAGTACATTTCTGTCCACCTGCAGGCACATTCCGTAGAAATCCCACTGTCCCAGCACATAGGCCAGGGGCTCCCCTACCAGCACCCGATTCACCGCCTGCCACATGGCTTGGGCTGCTTCCTCGGAAGCCGGCTCCTTACTGTCGGCAATGACCCGCTCCGGGGTCTTGCCGGTCACATGGCACAGAAGGCTTCGGGCATACAGGCTGGCGGTTTGCAGATCTTCATGAGCCTGGAACGCCTTCCGGGCGTCCATATACAGCTCACCTAAGGTCTTTACCATTTATCTTCGCCCTCATTTTCGGGGATCACTGCTTCCAAAGCCGCAATACCCACCTCGATCATGGAGTCGTCCGGCTCGTTGGTGGTAAAGTTCTGGAACCACATGCCCGGTGCTGTCAGAATTCGGGTAAACCAGTTGTTATGACGGCCAACCAAACGGTTGAACTCATAACCAAATGCCACCACCACAGGCAGAAGCAGAAGCTTGTAACCGATCATGATCAAGCGGTACAGGAACTGTCCGCGCATGGCCTCCAGGGCAGGCACAGCCGCCAGCAATGCACTGGATGCCACGGAGAATATCAAAATGGACAGAATCATGATCACCAGCAGGAAGCTTGTACCGCAGCGAGGGTGCATTCTGGTCTGCTGACGGACATTTTCCACAGTCAGAGGCAGGCCTGCTTCGTAGCAACGGATGGTCTTATGCTCCGCACCATGATAGGCAAATACCCGCTTCATTTCCTTCATCCGTGAGGCCAGGAACAGGTATCCCACGAAGATGATGATCCGCACAACACCCTCCAGCAGGTGCAGCAGCAGCGTGCTTTCAATGATCTTATCGAAGAAGCTGCTGATCACCATGGGAAGCAGGAAGAACAGGCCGATGGACATGAGCAAGCCCAGGGCAACAGCCGTGCCGATGAGAAAATTCTGAAAGCCCTTGTTGCCCAGCTTCTTTTCCAGCCACTGGTCAAACTTGGAGGGCTCCTGCTCCTGCGCCCCCTCCTCGGGAGACAGATCCGCAGAACGGAGCAGTGCCTTTACACCCACCACCTGGGCATCGAAAAAGCCTACAGCACCACGAATAATGGGCCAGCTTAAGGGATTCTTCTTGGAACGGATCTTGCGGGGATTGGTTTCCACCTGCAGACCGTCTTTGGTGCGGACAACAATGGCGTCCTTTTTGGGGCCGCGCATCATAATGCCCTCGATCAGCGCTTGGCCGCCGATGGTCGTCTTAAATTTCTCTGTTTGATTTGCCATAATTTAACCTTTCTTACTGGGACGCAGGGATGCGGACGGTAACCAGGGTGCCGCCGCCCTCGGCATTTTCCAAATCCAGCTCGCCGCCGTGCATGAGGACGATCTCATCGCACACCGCCAGTCCGATACCGGAGCCGCGGGCCTTGGAGCTGCCTTTGTAGAATTTCTTTTTTACCAGTGGGATCTCGTCCTCCGGGATACCGGAGCCGTAGTCTCGAATTTTTACGATCACATATTCTCCATCAAAATGCATGGAGGCCTCAATGCGCTTGCCCTCGCCGCCGTGCTTGGCAGCATTGTCCATGATGTTCAAAAACACCTGGCGCAGGCGCTTGGGGTCACAGGAGATTTCTGGAATCTCCTCATCATTTTCCAGATAGTCCAGAGTGATGCCGTCCTGGGACAGGCGGCTGCCGTACATAAATACGGTATCCTCAAATTCCGCACGGATATCACACAGTTCCATGTTCAAGGTCATGCGGCCATCCTGGATCCGGGTAAAGTCCAAAAGCTCCAGAACCATTTCCGTCAGACGCTCTGTTTCCTTATGGATGATCTTCACACCCCGGCGGGTACCCTCGTCGATCCCTTCGCCGCTGAGAATGGTCTCGCTCCAGCCGGTAATGGCGGTCAAGGGCGTGCGCAGCTCATGGGAAAGAGAGGAAATGAATTCTGTCTGCATTTTTTCGTTCTGATTGATCTGCACAGACATTTCGTTGATGGCATCCACCAGTTCGCCGATCTCGTCATCGTAGCGCTTCTCGATCTGAATGCCGTAGGTGCCGTTGGATATCTTTTTCGCCTTTTCCACGATTTGGGAAACCGGCACCAAAATAGAGCGGATATAGTAGTTACTACTGACAAGCACCACTGCCAGCACCACCAAAAATGCCGTAAAGGCTATCAGCGCCAGCTGCAGGATCTGCACATCCACGATCTGCAGAGAGGTCACATAGCGCAAAACGCCAATGGTCTCTCCATTGCTGTAGACCATGGGACTGGACACCGCCATGATCCGCTCACCTGTCTGGGGATTTTCGCCCCGGAACACCTGTATCTGCCCGGATTGCAGCGCAGAGGAAATATCCTCGGTGGTAGGAGACTGCCCTGCCCATTTGCCATAGGAGGATGCCACGATCCTGCCTCCCGCATTAATGAACTGCAATTCGATCATATCCTTGTCCTCAAACCCCTGGGCATAGGCGATACAGGATTGATAGTACTCGTTATAGCTTTGATTGATATATTCGGAGAAAAAATCTGTGGTGGTTCGGGCACGATAGCGCATATCCGACTCCATGGCGGAGTAGTAATAGTTGGCAAACGCCACCGTTACGACCAGCACGCAGATCAGACCCAAAACACAGACGATGCTGACCGTATTAATGATCCACCGTCTCCGCAGGCCTTTGATCCTCTTCACTTACCTCATGCCCCCCATTTGTAGCCGAAGCCCCAAACGGTGGTGATGTAGGTGGGGTTGGCGGTATCATCCTCGATCTTGATACGCAGGCGGCGGATATTCACATCCACGATCTTCAGCTCGCCCTCGTATTCCCTGCCCCACACGGCGGACAAAATGTCCTCACGGGACAGCGCCCTTCCGGGATTGAGCATAAACAGCTTCAAAATCGCGTATTCCACCTGGGTCAGACGCACACGGTTGCCTGCCTTCTCCAGGGTATGATTCCGGGTGTTCATCACAAAGGGGCCCTGCTTCAAAAGCTCCAGATCCGCAGTGCTGTCTCCGCCGATACGGCGATACAGCGCATCAATGCGGGCTGTCAGCTCTGCAGGAGAGAAGGGCTTGGTCACATAGTCGTCCGCACCGGTCATGAGGCCGGTGATCTTGTCCATCTCCTGGGTGCGGGCGGTGAGCATGATAATGCCCATCTGCTTATTGGTGGCACGGATTCGGCGGCAAACCTCAAAGCCGTCAATATCCGGCAGCATGATATCCAGGATCGCCACACGGATATCCGGGTTGTCCCGCAATCTATCCAGGGCTTCCTGGCCGGTACCGGCTTCAATAGCCTCATATCCGGCCCGTTTCAGATTAATGACCACAAAGGAACGGATGTTCTCTTCGTCTTCCAAAATCAATACCTTTTTCATACTTATGTCTCTCCTGTTTTCCACTCCTGATGGATCAGGCGGAAGTTCTGTATTACCTCGGTTTCCGTGACGCCATATTCTTCGGCGGCCTCCTCCAGCTTGGCAACATAGACCACCGATTCCGTGCTGTACAGCTCGAACCAGCCGTCGGATTTGCCCTGCTCCTGCCGGTTTTGACCGGTCAGTACCGATACGCTCATCAGTGTCTTGTGGGTTTGGGTTGACTCCTCCCACAGGCAGAAGCTGTATTCATTGCCCTGTTCCAGCACCACCAGATCCTCGATCCGGGCGCTGCTTACCTTCAAGTACCAGCCGCTGATAAAATTATGATAGGTGTAGATCTTATCCACCTCTGAGCCGTCAGCTCCCATGGCATACCAGCGGATCAGATATTGGTCGGTGGAGGTATCCCTGCCGGGCATGGAGCGCATACTGATCAGTGCAGGCAGCTCCACCTCCGCATCGCCGTCGATATCCTCTGCGTACACATAGTAGTTACGCATGGTTTTCACGCTGGTGCCGGATTCATTGGACACGCTTACATTGGTAAACACGCCGTCGACCAGGGTGTACACATCCGTGATCAGTGCAGAATCACCCACGGTGCTGGCAATATACACTGCCGACTGCCCGCCATACAGCTTGCCAACCAGGACGCGCTTAATATTGTCCACGGTCTCGGACAGATTGACCTCTACAGAACGCTCCGCCGTGCCGTTTTCCATGCTGTACATTTCCACCACGCCACGATCCGTTTCCGTCTCGCCGGGGCGGATGACCACCAGCTCCAAATCGCTGTCATTATCCAGATTGGCGGTCAGAAATTTACTGTAGCCTGTGGTGAGCAGCTGCTCTGCCACACCGCTGCGGAAGGTGTACACCGACAAGGTGCGCACCACCTGGTCATTGAGTCGGCGGCCTACCACCAGCTCCAAACCGGCTTTGCCGTCCATCTGTACATACTCCACCTGGTCAAAGCCATTGCCGCTGCTTTGGATGGTCTCAATATGGGCGAAGCTGTCGTCTACCTTGTCGAACACCAAAATGCGCAGGGGCTGGTCGGAGCCGCCCTTGGCAAAGAGCAGGTATTCATCCTCTTTGTCACCGTCCAGATCTGCCATCTGCACGGTCTGCCGCTGTTCACCGGCAAGGGGTGCGCAATACTCAAGCCCCGACATGGCTGCATCTATGGCAGACTGCAGATCCTGGTGGGCTTCCGACCGCTTGGGCAGACGGTACATCTCATTGACCGTCCGGAAAGAACAACCGGACAGAAGCATTGCCCCCAAAAGCGCAACTGCAAGCAGCCTATTTACTTTTTTCATGGGCAACACCCCCTCCGAGTATTATAGCATATCCTTACAAAAAAGGAAAGAGAATCCCAAACTATTTTATGATCACATTGCTCTGACCCAAAACCGCATTCAGCTCACCCAGCATACGCCCATCCAGGCTGCATCTGGTGCCTCTGCGCTGCTTGGTGTCCTCAAAGTACAGCACCACCGGGGAATCACCCGGGAACATGGTCAGAATGCTCTTGATCTTGGGGAACAGCTTGCCCGCTTCCGTGGGCAAGCGCAGGTACAGCGTCCCTGTTTTCACGGGAGCAGTATCTTGAGCTTCGTCCTGGGGTGTCCCCTGGGCAAAGTCAGACATGGGACGCACCCGGTTGACGATCAGCTGAGGCTCTTTATCATCACGCAAAGAGACCTTGCCCACGATGACCACCGGGGAATTCTCCTTCAAGTAGCCCCCATACTGACTGAGGGTATTGGAAAATGCCAGCATTTCGATGGATGCCGTATCATCCTCCAAGGTCACATAGGCCATCATGGAATTATTGCGGGTGGTCTTCATTTTCACGGACTGCACCACACCGGCAATGCTGACGATCTGCTCATCGGCATAGGGAGAATCCTCTCCCATCAGCTGTCCGATGGGTACCACATGGGTGTTTTTCAGATAGCCCCGGTAATCGTCCATGGGATGACCGGACAGGTAAATACCTGTGGTCTCCTTTTCCATGAGCATCATCTCCGCCTTGCTCAGCTCCGGCATGCTGGGGATGGGAATGGCAGCTGCAGTATCCTCTTCCTGTACCAGGGAGAACAGACCGATCTGCCCGTCCAGGTTCTTCTTGCGGGATGCGGCGATGCTGTCCATCATGGTGTCATAAACAGCCAAAAGCTCACTGCGGTGGTTGCCGAAGCAATCCATAGCGCCGCATTTAATGAAGTTTTCCACGGCGCGCTTGTTCAGCTCGCCCTCGCCCATCCGCTGCAGGAAGTCCTCCAGGCTGCGGAATTCTCCTCCCTCCCGGCGGTGGCGTACCATGCACCGGATCAGGCCTCGACCCACATTCTTTACTGCGCCCAGGCCAAAACGGATGGCATCGCCCTCCACGGCGAAATTGTCCACAGAATGGTTTACATCCGGGGGCAGCACCGCAATCCCCATATCCTTACACTCGGCTATGTAGCCGGAGATCTTGGTAGCGGAGTCCAGCACAGAGGTCATCAGTGCTGCCATGTACTGGCGTGGATAGTGGCATTTCAGGTATGCGGTCTGATAAGACACCACCGCATAGCTGACGGCGTGTGCCTTGTTAAAGGCGTAGTTGGCAAATGCCACGATCTCAGCATAGATGGATTGGGCTGCCGCCTCGGTGACACCGTTTGCCATGGCACCGGGGATATTCTGTTCCGGATCACCGTAGACGAACACCTTGCGTTCGGCCTCGATGACCTTCATTTTCTTTTTGGAGATGGCACGGCGGATATTGTCCGCCTGGCCCATGGTATAACCGCCAAGACGGCGGAAAATCTCAATAACCTGCTCCTGGTAGACGATACAGCCGTAGGTGACCTTCAGAATCGGCTCCAAATGGGGCGTCTTGTAGGTGATCTTTCTATGATCCAGCTTGTTGGCAATAAAGGTGGGGATGGAATCCATAGG
>JAZNHQ010000088.1:0-52034 GCA_045577035.1 Faecousia sp.
CCTTTACCCAGGGTGGCTTCCACCCGCCACTCGGGCCAGACTTTCGTAATCATTTCCGTCGACATAAACGCACCTCTTTCATCTGCTAAAAATAGATTTTTTATTCACTTGGATCAGTATAAACGAAACATTATCCTTGCCGCCGTTGTCCAAAGCCTCCTGCAGGAGGAGATTTGCGGCCTTTTTGGGGGCTTTTTTCAAAATCTCCCCAATGCGCTCCGTGGTGACCATATCCGTCAGACCGTCGGAGCAAAGCAAAAATACATCCCCGGGCTTATATGCACCCAAAGCCACATAGGGTTCAATGATCATTTCCGTCTCCGGGATGCCGATATTCTGTGTCAGAGGCGGCTTTCTGCCCCCCACAGACAGACCCACATGGTCATACGACAGCTGCACCAGCTCTCCCTCGGAAAACAGGTAGATCTTGCTGTCACCCACATTACAGATGCCGGCCTGGGTGTCCGTCAGCCGCAGGATTGCCGCCGTGGTACCCATGGAGGTCACCATATTTTCCTCCGCGTATTGGCATACGCTTTGGTTGGCTTGTGTGCAAAAGCTTTGCAGGTCTGCGCCCATATCCTCCCCAAAGGAGAATTCGGACATTGCCTCGGACGCCAGGAATGCCGCCATTTCGCCGCATTCCTCACCGCCCATGCCATCAAAAATGGCAAAAACAGGGCCTTCTTTGGAACGAACCTTGCCGGATTGGATCCCGTCAGTACCCCTGTTTGTACCGGGTAAATATTCGCCGTTGCAATAGAAATTATCCTGATTGGCTTTCCGGCATTTACCCACATTGCTGGTATAAAAATATGTAAATTTCGCCATAGTCCCGCCTTTCCGCGGCCACAGGCCACAATTTGTTAACATTGTAGCATATCCCCAAAACGAATACAAGTGTTTCATGAAAAAACGTATGATATTTCACCCTTTTCAGCAAAAAAGGTTGGCGCAGCTGTTGCCGCGCCAACCTGCAGAGATTATTTAAAATACTTGACCGCAGAGGCGAACATACGGATATCATATTCGCCGGGGACATTTTGGTACAGGTATTTGCCGATCCGCTCGCTGTGACCCATCTTGCCCAGCACGCGACCGTCGGGGCTGGTGATGCCCTCGATAGCCATGGCAGAGCCGTTGGGGTTAAAGGCAGCATCCATGGTGGGATCGCCTGCCAGATCCACATATTGGGTAGCGATCTGACCATTGGCTGCCAGCTGTGCGATCAGTTCTTCCGATGCGAAGAAGCGACCCTCACCGTGGGAAATGGGAACATTCACAATATCGCCCACCTGCATACCCCGTAGCCAGGGGCTGTCATTGGATGCGATCCGGGTACGGACGATCCGGCTCTGGTGACGACCGATGGTATTGAACGTCAAAGTAGGACAGGACGCATCGGTGTCAATGATCTTGCCATAGGGCACCAGACCCAGCTTGATCAGTGCCTGGAAGCCGTTACAGATACCGCACATCAGACCGTCCCGCTGCTCCAAAAGCGCGGTGACCTGCTCACGGATGGCAGGGTTGCGGAAGAAAGCGGTAATAAACTTGGCAGAACCGTCCGGCTCGTCACCGCCGGAGAAGCCGCCGGGAATAAAGATCATTTGGCTGCTCCGGATCTTTTCAGCCACAGCTTCCACGCTCCGTGCCACATCATCGGCGGTCAGGTTGCGGATCACGGCGATCTCGGCCTCGCCACCGGCAGCCATGACCGCCCGGGCAGAATCGTATTCACAGTTGGTACCGGGGAATACGGGGATCAGCACCTTGGGCTTGGCGGATTTTATGGCAGGGGCCAGGGAGCAAACTCCGCTGTGGGAGAACACAGGAATGGAAGCGGCGGTTTCCTTGGCTTTGGTGGGATACACATTTTCCAAAACGCCGCAGTTCAAGTCATACAGCTCTGCAATGGAAACGGTTTCGCCGCCATAGGTCACCGTCTTTTGGGCTGTGGTGTGGCCGATCAGCTGGCCGGAAGCACAGTCTTCTGTCAGCTCTGCCACGATCATACCATAGCCGGACTGGTGGCTGCACTGGGTGTTGGCTGCAAAACCGATCTGATTGCCGAAGGACATTTTCATCACAGCCTCAGCAACGCCGCCGTCGGTAACGGCCCAGGCAGCTTTTACCTTGCCTGCAAGGCACAGGCTGTGGAACTGCTCCCAGCTTTCCTTCCAACCGTCATAGTCACACAGGTCGCAGCTGCCGAACAGGTACACGGGATGGCCGGGTTCCTTGAATTCATTGGAGATCACCTGGTCAGCCATCACAGGCGCAATGGCAAAGGAGATCAGGGTGGGAGGTACATCCTTGTCCAGGAAGCTGCCGGACATAGAGTCCTTGCCGCCGATGGCCGCTGCACCCAAACCCAGCTGGGCATCCAGCGCACCCAGCAGTGCCTGGAAAGGCTTGCCCCAGCGAGCAGGCTCGGTTTTCAGCTTCTCGAAGAACTCTTGCAGGGTCAAATAGGCCTTTTTATAGTCAGCACCGGCAGCCACGATCTTTGCCATAGAGGAGATCACGCTGGCCTGTGCGCCCATGTAGGGATTTTCGCTGAGCAGATCGGGATCACAGCCCCAAGCCATAACACTGGCCTGGTTGGTGGTATCCCCGGGCAGCACCGGCAGCTTGGCTGCCATGGCCTGGGTGGGGGTCGCCTGGTATTTTCCGCCGAAGGGCATCAGCACAGAGCCTGCGCCGATGGTGGCATCAAAGCGCTCCACCAAACCTCTTTGAGAAGCATATTTCAGGACAGCCGCAATGGTGCGCAGACTGGCTTTTTTGCTGTTTTCCACAGGCTTTTTGTCTGCAACGGAAACCTGGGCGTGTTTCACTGCGCCGTTGGTGTTCAAGAATTCCCGGGACAGGTTGGCGATCTTCTGACCCTTCCAGGTCATGACCATTCTGGCCTCCTGGGTGACTTCTGCCACACGGTAGGCTTCCAGGTTTTCCGTCTGTGCCAAAGCGATGAAGGCATCGGCATCCTCTGCGGCTACTACCACAGCCATACGCTCCTGGGATTCGGAGATGGCCAGCTCAGTGCCGTCCAGGCCCTCATACTTTTTGCGCACTGCATCCAGGTCGATCTTCAGACCGTCTGCCAGCTCGCCAATGGCAACGCACACACCGCCGGCGCCAAAGTCGTTGCAGCGCTTGATCAGACGGGTAACCGCACTGTTTCGAAACAGACGCTGCAATTTGCGCTCTTCCGGGGCGTTGCCCTTCTGTACCTCGGATGCCATGGTGGTCAGAGATTTCAGATTATGGCTCTTGGAGGAGCCGGTGGCACCGCCGATGCCGTCCCGTCCGGTGCGTCCGCCCAGCAGGATCACCACATCGCCAGCGGCAGGGCGTTCCCGGCGTACATTGGCAGCGGGGGCAGCGGCAACTACAGCGCCGCATTCCAGCCGCTTGGCCACATAGCCCTCGTGGTACATTTCTGCCACATGACCGGTGGCAAGACCGATCTGATTGCCGTAGGAGGAGTAGCCTGCGGCAGCGGTCTGACACAGCTTGCGCTGGGGCAGCTTGCCGGGCAGTGTTTCCTCCAATGCCTTTCGGGGATCACCGGCACCGGTGACGCGCATGGCCTGGTGGACATAGGCACGGCCGGACAGGGGATCACGGATACAACCGCCGATACAGGTAGCCGCACCGCCGAAGGGTTCGATCTCTGTGGGGTGGTTGTGGGTCTCGTTTTTAAACATCAGCAGCCAATCTTGATCCTGGCCGCTTACATTGGCGTTTACATGGATGGAGCAGGCGTTGATCTCTTCGCTTTCGTCCAGCTCCGGCAGCATGCCCCGCTTTTTCAGAGTCTTGGTGCCGATGGTGGCAATATCCATGAGGGTCTGGGGGCGTTTTGCGGCCTTTTCTTCGCCGTACACTTCTGTACGGGCGGCAAGATACCGCTCATATGCGCCCTTTACGGCAGGGTCGCTGATCTGCACATTCTCCAAATGGGTGGAGAATGTGGTGTGGCGGCAGTGGTCAGACCAGTAGGTATCCACCACACGGATCTCCGTAATAGTGGGATCCCGATGCTCTTCATCCCGGAAATAGGCCTGCAGGAATTTGATATCATCCAGATCCATGGCAAGACCCAGGCTCTCCAGCAGCTGGGAAAGACCATTTTCGTCCAGTGCGGTAAAGCCGGCAACTGTGGCCACAGTCTGGGGAATGGTATACTCTACTTCCAGAGTTTCCGGCAGTTCCAGATCCGCAAGACGGCTTTCCACACGGTTGACCACATGGTTCTCAATGGCTGTCAGCTGAGCCTCGGTCAGTTCACCGCTGAGCACATAGACCTTGGCAGTGCGGATAGTGGGGCGGTTGCCCTGGGAGATGATCTGAATACACTGGGCGGCGGAGTCGGCTCTCTGATCGTACTGACCGGGCAGGGGTTCTACGGCAAACACCGTATCGCCCTGGGGCAGTTCATAGCTGACATCGTCTACCTGGGGTTCAGAAAACACAGTGCCCACAGCGTACCGGAACAGGGCTTCGTCTATATTTTCTGCATCATAACGGTTCAGCACCCGCAGGCCGGTCAGACTCTGGATCTGCAAAAACTCTCGGATCTCCCGGAGAAGATTGTCAGATTCGTGGGTCTGTCCCTGTTTTTTTTCAACATATACACGGTAAACCATAAGTATGTATCTCCTTTTTAACGAAGTGCCTGCAAGGCGCGCTGGCCGATATCGCTTCTGCGGTAGGAATTTTCAAAACATACGCCGTCACAAAGCCGGTAAGCCTCTGCAATGGCTTCTTCCAGGGTATCTGCCACAGCGGTGGTGCCGGTGACCCGTCCGCCGGAGGTGACCAAGGTTTCCCCATCCAGCTTGGCACCGGCCACATAGGTTGCCTGGGCAGCTTCTGGGGTCATGGTGATGGCATAGCCCTTTTTGTAGCTTTCCGGGTATCCTGCGGATGCGGTGATCACACAGCAGGCGGCCTTTTTGCTGAAAATTACCCCTGTATCTGCCAGAGTGCCGTTGGTGCAGGCTTGCATGACTGTCAGCAAATCGCTTTCCAGCAGGGGCAGAACCACCTGAGTTTCCGGATCGCCAAACCGGCAATTGTACTCAATGACCTTGGGGCCGTCGGGAGTCAGCATCAGGCCGAAATACAGACAGCCTTTAAAGCTGCGGCGCTCTGCATTCATGGCCGCCACGGTGGGCAGGAAAATTTCTTCCATGCACCGCTGGGCAATTTCTTCTGTGTAGTAGGGATTGGGGGCAATGGTACCCATGCCGCCGGTATTCAGACCGGTGTCGTTGTCACCGGCCCGCTTGTGATCCATGGAGGATACCATGGGCTTGACGGTCTTGCCGTCGGTGAATGCCAGGACGGAAACCTCCGGGCCCGTCAAGAATTCTTCAATGACCACCGTGGAGCCGGATTTACCGAATTTGGCATTTGCCATCATATCCGTTACCGCATCCTTTGCCTCCTGGCGGGTCTGGGCGATGATCACGCCCTTGCCCAAAGCCAGGCCGTCGGCCTTTACAACCGTGGGGATGGGTGCGGTTTCTAAATAGGCCAGTGCCGCTTCCAAATCCCGGAAAATTTCGTATTTTGCCGTGGGGATGCGGTATTTTTTCATGAGCTCCTTGGAAAACGCCTTGCTGCCCTCGATGATGGCCGCATTGGCACGGGGGCCAAAGCAGGCAATGCCTTTTTCCTCCAGGGCATCCACGCAGCCAAGCACCAGGGGATCATCGGGAGCAACCACAGCGTAGTCGATCTGATTTTCCAGGGCAAATGCTACGATTTTATCAATCCCCAAAGCACCAATGCCGACGCACTGGGCGTCCTGGGCAATGCCGCCGTTGCCGGGTGCGGCATAGATCTTGGTGATGGTGGGATTCTTTTTCAGGGCTTTGATGATGGCGTGTTCCCGTCCGCCACCGCCAACAACGAGGATTTTCATATTGTGATCTCCTGTCGTTTTTTATCAATGATGGAACAGACGCATACCGGTAAAGGCCATTACCATGCCGTTTTTGTCACATTCTTCGATGACCAGGTCATCACGGATAGAGCCGCCGGGCTCGGCAATGTACTTAACACCGGAGGCGTATGCACGCTTGATATTGTCGGAGAAGGGGAAGAAAGCGTCGGAGCCCAGAGCCACATTCTGACGGCTGGCCAGGAATTCCTTCTTTTCCGCATCGGTCAGACGCTCAGGCTGCACGGTGAAATAGTTCTGCCAAATGCCATCGGCGCACACATCTTCCTCGTTGCCGTTAATGTAGCCGTCAATCACATTGTCACGGTTGGCACGGCCCAGATCCTCCCGGAACTGAAGTCCCAGGGTCTTGGGGTGCTGGCGCAGGAACCAGGTGTCTGCCTTGGTGCCTGCCAGTCGGGTGCAGTGGATTCTGGACTGCTGACCGGCACCTACGCCGATGGCCTGTCCGTCCACAGCAAAACAAACGGAATTGGACTGGGTGTATTTCAGAGTGATCAGTGCCACGATCAGGTCGATTTTGGCCTCCTGGGGCAGCTCCTTGTTGGCAGTCACGATGTTCTGCAGCAGATGCTCGCCGATCTTAAAGTTATTGCGGCCCTGCTGGAAGGTGATGCCGTAGACCTGCTTGGTTTCATTTTCCGCAGGAACATAATTGGCGTCGATTTTTACCACATTGTAGCCGCCCTTGCGCTTGGCCTTCAAAATTGCCAATGCTTCCTCTGTGTAGCCGGGAGCGATCACGCCGTCGGAAACCTCCGGGGCGATCAGGCTGGCGGTCAGTGCGTCACACACATCGCTTAGCGCCACCCAGTCACCAAAGCTGCACATACGATCTGTGCCACGGGCACGGGCATAGGCGCAGGCCAGAGGATTCTCGTCCAGGCCTTCAATGTGGTCCACAAAGCAGGCCTTCTTCAGCTCCGGACTCAAGGGCTTACCCACAGCCGCAGAGGTGGGGGAGACATGCTTGAAGGAGGTGGCGCAGCTCATGCCGGTGGCTTCCTTCAGCTCTTTGACCAGCTGCCAGGAGTTCAGGCCGTCCAGGAAGTTGATGTAACCGGGACGACCGTTGAGAATCTCGATGGGCAGGTCGGAATCGTCGTGCATATAGATGGAAGCGGGCTTTTGGTTGGGGTTGCAGCCGTATTTCAGTTCAAAAGTCTTCATAATATCCTCCTTACTGGTGCTTGTTGATGATCCGCTGCTGATATGTACCGGTGGCAAGATCCGTATAGCGGACAAACAGGGAGATCTTGTTGTCCTCGTTCAAATTTGTCCACAGCTCGTTGGTGAAGCTGTCAATATCCGCCGGGATGGATACCAGCTCCGGCTCGCCCTGGAAGGTGGGGATCACGGGATTTCCATCGCACACATAGGTGTGCAGGAAGTGACCCAAACCGGAAATGGCAGGATACTCATAGAAGAAGCGGGCGCAGGCAGAGCCTTCTGCGTCGGCAGCCTTCAGAATGGACATTTTATAGCTGCCGTCTGCGGCCTGCAGGCCGGAGATCCGGGGCGTCCAGTTGGGGCCGTCATCTTCAAACTGGCGGGTACGCAGAGCGGCCTCCCAGCTTTCGCCCTTGGTCAGGTATTCCCAAATGGTGTCGGTCTGGTCGCCGTTGGTGACGATAAGACCCCGACCGATCTGGCGGACAGGATGGTAAATGATCAGATGGGGGTCTTTCATCAGAGCAGGATTGTGGGCCTCCGTGCGGATGCCGTCAGGCTCCAGGATGAACACACGGTTCCGGGAATTGACGCTGCGGCCCATGATGAAGTAGGCTGCTACAGCCTGCTTGCCGTCAGGGGTAATGCCCAGTACAATGCCGCGGCCCGGATAGCTGTTGCCGCACAAACGCTCTGCCATGGTCTTGGTTTCATAAACATTCATTGAATTATATCCTCCTACAAACCTGCTCCACTGCCTGCGGGAGCAAGATCCATTCTGCCTGTTCCATAACTCTGCGCTGTAGAATTTCGGGGGTATCCCCCTCCAGCACGGGAACAGCCTTTTGGGCGATGATCTGACCGCCATCGCATACCTCGTTCACAAAATGTACCGTTGCACCGGTGATCTTCACGCCGTATTCCAACGCCGCCTCATGCACACGCAGTCCATAGAAGCCTTCTCCGCAAAAGCTGGGGATCAAACTGGGGTGTACATTGAGAATCCGGTTGGGATAATGACCGGTAAAATGCTTCGTAAGAATGGTCATAAAGCCTGCCAGCACGATCACATCAATGGCGTGCTGTGTCAGCAGTTCCATGAGCCGATCCTCAAACAGCCGCTGAGAGCCGCATTCCTTTTTGATCACCACTTCGGTGGGGATGCTGGCGTTTTTCGCCCGCTGGAGGGCATAAGCCCCTGCCACATTGGAGATCACAAGGGCGATCTGTCCACTTTGAATGGTAGTTCCCTGGGCGTCGATCAGCGCCTGCAGATTGGTGCCGCCGCCGGAGACCAGCACTGCGATCCGCTTCATTGCAGAACCACCTTTTCTTCACCTTCGGTGATCTTACCGATCACATAAGCGTCCTCACCGTTGGCACGGAGGATTTCCAAAGCGGTCTCCACCTGTGCTTCCGGCACAACAATGCTCATGCCAACGCCCATGTTGTAGGTGTTGAACATATCCCGCTCAGGCACATTGCCCCAGGCTGCGATCACATCAAAAATAGGCAGCACACGGATAGCGCCCTTGTCGATCACGGCACACAGACCGTCGGGAATGGCACGGGGAATATTTTCATAGAAGCCGCCGCCGGTGATGTGGCTGATACCCTTCACATCCACCTTTTCCAGCAGGGCCAGAACGGATTTTACATAGATCTTGGTGGGAACCAGCAGGCTTTCGGCAATGGTCTTGCCGCCCAGCTCCTGCCGGGGTTCGTACAGCTGGGGATTGTTGTTGTCGATATCAAAAACCTTGCGGCACAGGGAAAAGCCATTGCTGTGGATACCGGTGGAAGCCAGGGCAATCACCACATCGCCTTCGGCCATACGGGTGTTGTCAATGATCTTTTTCTTATCCACAATGCCCACAGCAAAGCCTGCCAGGTCATAGTCCTCCACAGGCATCATACCGGGATGCTCCGCAGTCTCGCCGCCGATCAGTGCAGCACCGGACTGCACGCAGCCCTCTGCCACGCCGCTGACGATCTGAGCGATCTTCTCGGGGTAGTTTTTGCCGCAGGCGATATAATCCAGGAAAAAAAGGGGCTTTGCGCCGCAGCAGATAATGTCGTTGACGCACATGGCCACCGCATCAATGCCGATGGTGTCGTGCTTGTCCATCAAAATGGCCAGCTTGACCTTGGTGCCGCAGCCGTCAGTACCGGAGACCAGCACCGGCTCTTCCATACCGGCAATGGGCAGGCCAAAGCAACCGCCGAAACCGCCCACATCATCCAAGCAGCCTTCGTTGCGGGTACGGGCAATATGCTTTTTCATCAACTCTACCGCACGGTATCCTGCGGTGATATCCACGCCTGCCGCAGCGTAGCTGGCAGAATAAGAATTGTTATGTTCCATTGCTTTATCTCCTTTATTACTCTTTGCCTGTCCAGCAGTAAGTACACAGCTTGCAGGGCTCAAGGCCAATGGCGTTCACAACGCCCTCCAGGGACTGGAAGCCCAGGGAGGCAAAATTAAACTTCTCACAAATGGCCTTACGCATGGCCTTGCCCCGTTCGGTCTTGCCGTCAGCATATTCATCAATGTGCTTCAAGCCCTCTTCGCCCTCCAGCTCCACGATCACACGGCGGGTGATCAGATCCATATCGCTGGTGGAGCGGGAGAAATTCAGGTACTTACAGCCATACATAATGGGCGGACAGGCAGAACGCATATGCACGGATTTGGCGCCGTTTTCATACAAGAATTCCACGGTTTCCTGCAGCTGTGTGCCACGGACAATGGAATCGTCCACAAACAGCAGGTTTTTGTCCTTGATCAATTCATGCACCGGGATCTGCTTCATCTTGGCAATTTTCTCCCGATCCTTTTGGCGGGCAGGGGTAAAGCTCCGGGACCAGGTGGGGGTGTATTTGATGAACGCTCTGGCAAAGGGGAAACCGGTGCGGTTGGCATAGCCAATGGCGTGGGGCGTACCGGAATCGGGAACGCCGCCCACATAGTCGACTTCCATGGATCTGCCTTGCTCCAGATCCCGATCGGCGATGGCGGCACCGTTGCGGTAGCGCATGGCCTCCACATTAATGCCTTCGTAGGTGGAGGTGGGGTAGCCGTAATAGCTCCACAGGAAGGCGCACATACGCATTTCCTTACCGGGAGCTGCCAGCTGTTCCATGCCCTCAGGGGACAATTCTACGATCTCACCGGGGCCAAGCTCCTTGACTGTTTCATAACCCAGCTTGGTGAAGGCGAATTCCTCCATAGAAGCGCAGTAGCCGTCTTCACTTTTGCCGATCTGTACCGGAATCCGTCCCAGCTTATCCCGGGCAGCAATGATGTTGCCGTCTTCCTTCAAAATCAGAATGTTGGCAGTACCGTCAATGGAATTCTGGGCAAACCGGATACCGTCGGTGAAGCTGCTCTTTTGGTCGATCAGAGCAGCCACCAGCTCTGTGGTATTGACTCTACCGCCGGTCATGGCATCAAAGTGGCCGCCGCTGAAAGAAAGAAAGCGGTCAATGAGCGCATCGGCGTTATTGATAATGCCAACGGTGCAGATGGCGTAGGTGCCCAAATTGGAGCGTATCAGCAAAGGCTGGGGCTCGCTGTCGGAAATACAACCGATGACGGAAGTTCCCTCCATCTCCTCAAAGATATGCTCAAACTTGGTACGGAACGGGGCGTTCTCAATGTTATGGATCTTGCGCTGCAGGCCGATCTCTTTATCGTAAGCGGCCATACCGCCACGGCGTGTACCCAAATGGGAATGGTAGTCCACGCCGAAAAACACATCCATCATGCAATCCTGATGGGATGTGATTCCAAAAAAGCCTCCCATATATTTCTCCCTCTTTGTTTCGCTTTTTTAGGCAAAGAACAGCTTGTTCAGGGTCATGGGGTCCACATACTTGCCGTCCTTGTATACGCGCATATTGCCAGATGCGATCTCGTCAATGAGCATCACATTGCCCCGGGCATCGTAGCCGAATTCAAACTTGATGTCGTACAGGTCAAGACCCTTTGCCTTCAGGTCGTCGGCAACGATCTTGGTGATGGCCTGGGTCTGTGCCTTCAGGTCATCGTACTGGGCGGCGGTCATAACGCCCAGATCCACCAGACCGTCCTTGGTCACCAGGGGATCGCCCTTGGCATCGTTCTTGAAGGTGGTCTCCACATAGGCGGGCAGGTCAGCGCCCTCTTCAATGTAGTCGGAGTAGCGGCGGAAGAAGGAACCAACGGCCTTGTAACGGCAGATGACCTCCAAACCCTTACCGAACACCTTGGCGGACAGTACTTCCATAGTAGTGTTTTCCAGGTCAGCGGAAACGTAGTGGGTGCGGATGCCGGCGGCGTTGATCTTCTCAAAGAAATAGATGGACATACGCAGGTTCACATCGCCCACGCCCTCGATGGTCAGGCCCACGGCATTTTCACCGGGATCAAACACACCGTCCTTGCCGGTGCAGTCGTCCTTGAATTTCAGCAGGAAGTTGCCATTGGGCAACGCAAAAACGTCCTTGGTCTTACCGGTGTACAACAGCTTCAAATTTTCCATTTTTTCATTACCTCTTTTTCATTTGTTAATTTCTGCCTGCAAGGCAGCATCTTTTTCCAAAACCTTTTTTGCGTCGGCTTGCCGCTTGGCATCCAGTCTGGCGGCCAGGGCATCGTCACCTACAGCCAGGATCTGTGCAGACAACAAAGCGGCATTCACGCCTCCGTTGATGGCAACAGTAGCTACAGGGATACCGCTGGGCATCTGTACTGTTGACAGAAGGGCGTCAATGCCGTCTAAACAAGTAGATTTGCAGGGGATACCGATCACAGGCAGGGTAGTATTTGCCGCAATTGCGCCTGCTAAATGGGCTGCCATACCTGCAGCTGCAATCATAACACCGAAGCCGTTGCTCCGTGCATTGCGCGCAAAATCTGCCGCCTCCTGGGGGGTGCGGTGGGCAGAGTAGATATGACATTCGTAGGGGATCTCCAGCTGGGTCAAAGTATCCATGGTTTTTTGCAGGATCGGCAGATCGGAATCGCTGCCCATGACAATGCCTACTTTTTTCATATTCCTTCCTCCTAAAAAACAATAACAGGGCACATGGGCCAATATCGAAATCGGTATCGTGTGCTCTGTTTTATTAACTATTTTGTATACAATCATATAATATATCATTTTAGTTGTTTCATCAAGTATAAACCGCACAATGTCATGCCAAAATTTTATCGTAAAATTTACAATAAATTGTGCAAAAAGATATTTTACAAGTGGTAGGGTTTTGTATTATAATGTTAGATGCGATATAAGTTTCGTAAACGAAATACAGGAGTGGTTACTATGAGTCGAATGTTAGGCACTGTATCTATGGGTATTCGGGCTCCCATTATTCGCCAGGGGGATGATCTGGCACAAATCGTGGTCGATTGTGTCCGCCAGGCGGTGGAATCCGGAGAACTGAACCCCCGGGATCGGGATGTGGTGGCGATGACCGAGGCCATCGTTGCCCGTGCGCAGGGTAACTATGCCTCTGTGGATGATATTGCCCAGGATGTTCGCACCAAGCTGGGCGGTGAAACTGTAGGCGTGATTTTCCCCATCCTCAGCCGGAACCGGTTTGCTATCTGTCTGCGTGGTATTGCCAAGGGCTGCAAAAAGGTGGTCCTGATGCTCAGCTATCCTTCCGACGAGGTTGGTAATCACCTGATCGACTGGGATCTGATGGACAAGCACGGCGTAGACCCCTACCGGGATGTACTTTCCGAGGAGCGCTACCGTACACTCTTTGGCTATCTGAAGCACCCCTTCACCGGTGTTGACTATGTGGAATACTACGGCAACCTTGTAAGAGAGTGCGGCGCAGAGTGTGAGATCATTTTTGCCAACGCACCCCAGGCGATTCTGAAGTATACAAAGAATGTTCTGAACTGCGATATCCACACCCGTGAGCGCACCAAGCGTCTTTTGAAGGCCGGTGGCGCTGAGCGCATCTTCGGTCTGGATGAGATCATGACCGCCCCTGTAAACGGCAGCGGCTGCAATGAGCGCTATGGTCTGCTGGGCTCTAACAAGTCTACCGAGGATACCGTCAAGCTGTTCCCCCGGGATTGCCAGAACCTGGTCCTGGACATCCAGGCTCGTCTGCTGGAGCTGACCGGCAAGCATATTGAGGTCATGGTTTACGGCGACGGTGCATTCAAAGACCCTGTGGGCAAGATTTGGGAATTGGCTGACCCGGTGGTTTCTCCTGCCTATACCCCCGGCCTGGAGGGTACACCCAATGAGCTGAAGCTGAAATATTTGGCAGATAACGACTTTGCCGGCCTGTCCGGTAAGGAGCTGCAGAATGCCATCAAGGAAAAGATCCAGCAAAAGGACGGCAGCAGCCTGGTGGGTCAGATGGCCTCCCAGGGCACGACCCCCCGCCGATTAACCGATCTGATCGGTTCTCTGTGTGACCTGACCTCCGGCTCCGGTGACAAGGGCACGCCCATCGTCTATATCCAGGGTTATTTCGATAATTACACTAACGACTAAGGGAGAAAAATATGAGTATTTCTGTCCGTCCCGAGTCCATGGCTCGTATTACCAATTTTGAATTAGCAAATGCCTTTATCGAAGCGCAGGTGGCAGAAATTCGCCAGCAGGTTGGCGATCAGAAGGTTCTTCTGGCGCTGTCCGGCGGCGTGGATTCTTCCGTAGTTGCCGCCCTGCTGATCAAGGCCATCGGCAAGCAGCTGGTGTGCGTGCATGTGAACCACGGCCTCATGCGCAAAGACGAGTCCGAGAATGTGATCAAGCTGTTCGGTGAGGGTCTGAACGCCAATCTGATCTATGTGGATGCCACTGACCGTTTCCTGAATCTGCTGGCAGGTGTTTCCGATCCTGAGAGCAAGCGCAAGATCATCGGCAAGGAATTTATCGAGGTCTTTGCTGACGAAGCCCGGAAGCTGGAGGGTGTCACCTTCTTGGCACAGGGTACTATTTACCCCGATATCTTGGAGTCTATCAAGGCTGCTGAGGGCAAAAAGGCCGTCAAATCCCACCACAATGTGGGCGGCCTGCCGGAGGATTTGAAGTTCCAGCTGGTAGAGCCCATTAAGCTGCTGTACAAGGACGAGGTCCGTGTGGTGGGCGAGGCTTTGGGTCTGCCCCATGCTATGGTCTACCGTCAGCCCTTCCCCGGCCCCGGTTTGGGCGTCCGTTGCCTGGGTGCCATCACCCGTGACCGTCTGGAAGCTCTCCGGGAGGCAGATGCCATTCTGCGTGAGGAATTTGACAATTGCGGTTTGGCAGAATCCGTGTGGCAGTATTTCATTGCCGTGCCGGACATCAAGAGTGTGGGCGTGCGCAACGAAAGCCGCTACGAGGGTTGGCCTGCCATTATCCGTGCGGTCAATACCACCGATGCCATGTCCGCCACCATCGAGGAGATTCCCTATGCGGTGCTGCATAAGATCACCCAGCGGATTACCACCGAGGTGGAAGGCATCAACCGTGTCCTCTATGACCTGACCCCGAAGCCCGTAGGCACTATTGAGTGGGAATGACCCCGTGTGGCTGTTAGTCTCTTGAAAATATTAGTAAAACACCATAATTTTCGATAAATTTCGCGAATTATGGTGTTTTTTATTCGGTGTTTTTCGTTTTGCTTCTACTCTTTCGATTATTACAAACTTTTGACTAATTTTTGGTAATATCAGCTTACATTTTATGACGTATTATGTTATTATATGGTTACTGATATTTGACAGAACATACATTTTGTCAATATTTGCGCCAGCGTTACATATAAAGTACCAATCTCTATACGAACAGATTACAGGTATCGGAATGCCTGTAAAAAGTTCTTCCTTGCTTTAGAATCGATATATGCAAAGGAGCTTATTAATGCTAGAATTGTTTGACTATGCCATGGATATCGGTGAGCAAATGCTCATTTCTGGTGCCGAGGTCCATAGAGTTGAGGAAAGTGTAAGCCGTATATGTTATGCATTTGGAGCAGCCAGAGTTGATGTTTTCATCATAACCAGCAGTATGGTTGTTACCATTCATACAAATGACAAGAAAACGTATACACAAACAAGAAGAGTCACTTTCTTAAATACAAATTATGAAAAACTCCACCGCTTGAATCAACTGTCAAGAGATATCTGTGACAAGAACCTCACAAAGCAAGAAATCGAAAAGAAGCTAAACGACGCAGTTAATTGCAGCAAATTCCCAATATGGTTGGATTTTACATGTTATGCCATGATTACAGGCGCGTTTACCTTGTTTTTTGGCGGAAGAACTATAGATGCGCTGGTTTCATTAATTGTCGGAGCTGTTGTGCGATTGGGCACATTCTATTCTGGTAAGATCATTTCTAATAACATCTTCAATAAATTTTTTTCAACAGTTATGGCTACAGTTTTGGCCTTTCTGGCGGTTGAATGCGGCTGGATCGCAAATGTGGATATGGTTATTATTGGAAACATAATGCCTCTGATCCCGGGTATCGGTCTGACCAATGCATTGCGCGACCTGTTCACCGGGGACAATATCGCCGGACTTTTACGGACGATTGAAGCGGTTTTGACGGCTCTCGCCATTGCAGCCGGCTATTTTTTGGTTGCTCTTTTGGGAGGATTTTCCTTATGACACAAACACAAATCATCCAAATCCTTTCAGGCTTTGTTGGATCTTTGGGTTTTGCGGTGCTGTTTAATATTCGCGGAAAAAGGCTGGTTGCCGCAGCCATAGGCGGTTTGTTATCCTGGTTGCTGTTCGTTGTATTAGGTACATACATTACAAGCGAACCGGTCCGCTATTTCATCGTAGCCCTGGTTATTTCCGCATATGCAGAGGTTATGGCAAGATCATTGAAAAGCCCCACAACGACGTTTATTACAACCTCGTTGATCCCTCTCATTCCCGGCGGCTCACTATACTATACAATGTCGCTTGTATTCCAGGGCAATATGGATACATTTTTGCAAAAAGCGATATATACACTGCAGCTGACTTCGGCTTTGGCATTGGGTATTATCGTTTCAACAGCCATCACCAAAATATTTTATAGGAAAATACGGAATATTTAGAAGATGCCTTTATGACCAGCCTTTTTACCAATAAAGCTTAAGTATGCGTTATCGATAGTAAATGGAGAGCATATATTGATGTACAAGTATCAAACCAAGCATTGATGAATATTTGTAATAAGTTGGGGTTGAAAAGAAGGCAGAAAATGAAATAACAGTCAGAATGATAAAGTAATAACCCCCACAATTCCACAACGGCAAAGCCCTGGGCTGCGCCATAAAGCCCCCTGGTTTTGCGTTTCGCAAAACCGGGGGCTTATGTTTTTCGGTTCAAGGATGGTTAATGATACATGGACATATATTCGCCGTGTGCTTCCACAAGCTCCATGACCATCTTCTCGATATCATCGGGGGAAAGCTCTGCAGCGGTGTGGGGATCCAGCATGGCTGCGCGAACGATATCCTCTACTTTTCTTGTTCTGGCAGCTTCAATGGTCAGCAGCTGTACATTGATATTGGTCATGTTCATTGCAGCCAAAACAGGAGGCAGTGCGCCCACATAGGTAGGATGAATGCCTGCTGCGTCCACAAGACAGGGAACTTCAATACATGCCTGCTCAGGGAAATCAGAGATCAGATGTCCGGTGTTCAGAACATTGCCGCCGATACGGATGGGCGTATCCGTGCACATTGCCTCCATGATATAGGATGCGTATTCATGAGACCGGGTATGGCTCAGATCGCTGTCCGTCATCAGTTTTTCACTCATTTCTTTCCATTCCTGGATCTGATTGACACAGCGTCTGGGATACTCGTCCAGCGGAATGTTGTACCGTTCGATGAGCTCCGGATACTTTTCCTTGATGTAGAAGGGATTGTATTCTGCGTTATGCTCGCTGGACTCTGTGCAGTAATAACCGAAGCGATTGATATAGTCAAAGCGCACCATATCATCGTGCTTTCCGGATCGGTTCTTTTCCTTGGCTCTTTTGCGGATCTCGGGATACAGGTCGTTTCCGTCCTTGTCCCGAATCTCCAGCAGCCAACCCATGTGGTTAATACCGGCAATCAGCTCCTGATGGTTTTCCAGCTTGTCAAGCATATCCACTCTTTCCAAAAGCCACTGGGCACAGACCTGCACACTGTGGCACAGACCGATTGTTTTGATGTTGGTATAGCGCTGCATATAGCCGGTGAGCATGCCCATGGGGTTGGTATAATTGAGCAGCCATGCATCGGGACATACCGCTTCCATATCCCGGGCAAATTCTTCCATGACCGGGATGGTGCGCAGGGCACGCATAATACCGCCAATGCCCAGGGTGTCGGCGATGGTCTGACGAAGGCCGTACTTCTTGGGAATCTCAAAATCAATGACGGTGCAGGGCTCATAACCGCCGATAGCAACGGCATTGACCACAAAACGGGCGCCCCGAAGCGCATCCTTGCGGTTTTCCGGTCCCAGATAAGACTTAATTACGGCCCGGCTTTCGTTGACATTTCGGTTAATGGTCTGTAAGATTCTTTCGCTTTCCTGCAGCCGGGTTTCGTTAATGTCATATAATGCGATCTCGCATTGACGCAGAGCGGGTGTGCACATCACATCACCAAGCACATTACGGGCAAAAATGGTGCTGCCTGCACCTAAAAAAGTAATTTTCAGCATAGTATTTCCCTCCGTGGATTTTATTTACTTTGATTATAGCACAGTGCAAAGAAAAAACTATTGCAAAATGGATGTTATATTTGGTAAAATGGAACATACTGAAGGAGGTGCATGACCGTGAAAGAGAAGTTTATTATCCCCGGGATTTGGCATACGGTTGCGCCGATCCACTACGGTTATGAAGAATGTTTACCGGGGCATAGCTGCGGTCCTGCTGTGCGGGATCACTACTTGCTGCATTATGTTTTTTCAGGAAGTGGCTACTTTGAACGGGATGGAATTACCTATTCTCTTGAAGCGGGGGATCTGTTTGTAATTGCGCCCGGTCAGATCACCACATATTATGCCAGCAGGCAGGAGCCCTGGCGATACGGCTGGATTGGCTTTACAGCTTCAGAAGAATTTGATTTTTTGTCCACTCCCGTGATTCGCCAGCCTCAGATTCTGCGTGTTTTTCAGCGTATCCGCGATTGCTGCGATCAGGATGGTTCAGATCCGGAAATCTTTGCACTGACCTTCCAGCTGCTGTGTATCCTGTCTCAAAAAAGCAAACGAAACAATCTGTCTGTTTCGGATTATGCGATAAAGGCCAAGACCCATCTGGACAATACATATATGCAGAAGGTCAATATTGCGCAGATCGCAGAATCCTTGCACATTGACAGGCGATATTTGACGGCGGTTTTTCGCAAAACCTACGGATGTGCGCCCCAGGAATATCTGACACGCTTAAGACTGGAAAGAGCAAGGGATTTTTTGCAGGCCGGCTACAGCGTAACAAATGTGGCATCCATGACCGGCTTTTCTGACTTATGTAATTTCTCCAGATACTTCAAGGCGTATTATGGCGATCCTCCCAGTGCGCTCCATCGGCGTCGATCATAAAAAAGACAGTCAGCCTTTGGGCCGACTGTCTTTTTTCGGTTTGCCTATAATAATACCGTTTCCTCGTCAGGAATACTGGGAATGCCGCCGGACTTTTCTGTGGAGAGACTGGCGGCTGTGACGGCAAAGCTGCCAATGGCGTGCGTCTGCTCTACGGTCAGCTGCGCCGGGTGAACGCCCAGTTTCAGCAGGCGGCTGACCGCACTGCCGCCGAAGATGTCACCGGCACCGGTGGTGTCAATGGGGCTGACCGTGGGGCAGGTTACATAGGTACAGCCATTTTTGTTTTTTAAATATGCACCGTTGGGGCCTGATGTGACCATTGCCAGGCTGACGCCGTATTCCTTCAGCAGCTTACCTGCACCCTCTTCAGGGGCACAGCCGAACAGGAACTCCACCTCTTCGTCGCTGATCTTCACCACATCTGCCTGCTGCAGACCCCACAGAAGCTGCTCTTTGCAAACTTCCATATCCTTCCACAGGGGTTTTCTCAAATTGGGATCGTAGGTGATCAGCTTGCCCTTGCTCTTGGCGTAGGCAACAGCCTTTTGGGTGGCACTGCGGGCAGGCTCGTCGGTGAGGGACAGCGTGCCGAAATGGAACACCTGCGCTTCGTCGATCAAGCTCAGATCCAGTTCCTCAAAGGAAATACAGGTATCTGCACCGGGCTTTCGGGAGAATGCAAATTCCCGGTCGCCGGTTTCGTCAAAGGTAACGAAGGCCAGGGTGGTAAATACATCGTCCGTCTGCACCAGGCCACGGGTTTCAATACCGGCCTTTTGCATGGTGGAAATCAGCAGCTTGCCAAAGGTATCCGTACCCACCTTGCCCAGCAGCGCTGTGCCAAAACCGTACTTGGTCAAAGCCGCCAGAAAATTGGCCGGCGCACCGCCGGGATGGGCGGCCATAGTGGGATAGCCGTCAGCATCCGTACTGACGGTGGCAAAGTCAATGAGCAATTCGCCCAATGCCACCACATGGATCGGTTGATTTTTCTTTATGTTCACGGCTGGATCACACCCTTTTACTTAATCTTCACCACAGCCTTCACGATGTTTGCTTTATCCTGAACGCTCTTGTCCATAGCTTCCTGGATATTATCGAAGTCAAAAATGTCGGTAACGATGCCTTTCAGATTGACTTTGCCTGCGGCAACAGCCTCAATGGCCATGGGATAGATATGGCGATAACGGAATACGGTCTTGAAGGTCAGCTCCTTATCCAATGCCAGGCTCATAGGCAGGGTCACCTCGCCGCTCTTGGAGTAGCCCACCAGCACGATGGCAGCACCCTTTTTGGTCATATGGATGCACTGGCGGGTGGTGATGTCGGTTCCTGCTGTCTCGATGGCGAGATCACAGCCGGCGCCGTTGGTCAGCCGCAGAATAGCCTGCACAGCATCTTCGTCTTTGCCGTTGATCACGCCGTCTGCACCCAGCTCCAAGGCCTTATCCAAACGCTTCTGCATGATGTCCACCACATAGACCTTGCTGACACCTTCTGCCTTCAGCGCCATCATGCTTACCAGACCGATACAGCCTGCACCCATGACTACAGCGGTCTGTCCCGCATGGGCACCGCCTTGGTTTGCGGCGTGGAAGCCAACTGCCAAAGGCTCGATCAGCGCACCCTCCAGGGTAGAGACATTTTCGGGCAGCTTGAAGCACAGGTCTGCCTCATGGGCAACATACTCCTGGAATACACCGTCTACAGGCGGGGTTGCAAAGAACACCACATCGGGACAGAGGTTATAGCGTCCGGTCTTACAGAACTCACAATGACCGCAGGTTTTTCCGGGCTCCAGTGCCACCCGGTCTCCCACCTGCAGGTGCTTTACATCTTCGCCAACGGCCACCACAACGCCGCCGGGCTCGTGACCCAATACGAAGGGAGGCTCTACCACATACGCACCGATGGCACCGGTTTCATAGTAGTGCATATCGCTGCCGCAGATACCTACATATTCCAGCTTTACCAGAACCTCGTTGGCCTTTGGTGTGGGGATGGGGCGCTCTATATAACCCATCTTGCCGATGCCTTCTATAACTGCTACTTTCATACTGTTATTCACTTTGTTGCCCTCCTGTAAATAGGTTATTATAAGTGTCTGTATTAAAACACAGCAATTGAGCAGTGTCAATGGACAAAAATAGCAAAAACCAGTGCTATGTGCCGATTATTTTTGCGGATATATGACCTTTACAAAAGAAAAGTTTGTTGCTATAGTAGCCCTGTGAAACGCAAATTATTTGCGTATTAAGATGGAGGAATGCATATGAAAAAGATTCTTGTAGAAGGTCACAGAGGTTTCTGTGCCAAGTATCCTGAAAACACTATGATCTCTTTTCAGGCGGCCCTGGAAATGGGCGTGGATGCCATTGAATTTGATGTGTGGCTGACCGCAGACAAGGTGCCGGTTTTGATCCATGACGGCAACTGCCGCCGGACCTGCGGTGAGGATGTCCATGTGCGGGATCTTCCTTTGCAGGAAGTGAAGAAGCTGCGGGCCACCTATGAAGAAAAGTTTGGTGACACCTTTAAGGGTCAGAATATTGAGATCCCCACCCTGGAGGAACTGCTGATTTTGTGTAAAGAGAAGTATCCGCATATCAAATTGGGCGTGGAGATCAAAGAGTTTACCGAGGAAAATGTGGATATCACCGTTGCCCTGCTGAAGCAGTACGGCTTCTTTGATACCTGCTATTTCTATGCCTTTAACGGCCGTATTATCAAGTACCTGAAGCAAAAGTACAATGGCCGTACCATGGGCTATCCGGATTTCCTCATGGGGGAATATGCTGCGGATACCTATGATTACTACTGCGAGCTGGGTCTTGGTCTGAACATCGTTCGTTCTGAGATCCTGCCTATCTACCTGGCAAAGGGCTGGCCCATTCACATGTACTGCGCAGATACGGAAGAGGATGTGCGTATGTGTATTGAAAAGGGCGCAGATCTGATCACTGCCAATGATCCCACCGCACTGATGAAGGTGCTGGGCAGGCTGTAAGTTGATAGGAGGGGAATGTATATGCGACCGTCAACCACCACAGGTGTTGCTCTGCGCAGCTTTGGCAATCCGCTTTTGAATGACTATGAGGAAACTGTCCGCAGGCTTTATGATGCGGGCTATCGGGTGCTGGACTTTGCCTTTGTTTGCCATAATTATCCCAACTACATCCTCCGGGAGGACGACTGGCAGCAGCGCATTGACCGGATCGCGAATCTGGCAGCGAAGCTGGGTGTGACCTTCTCCCAAAGCCACCTGCCCTACATCACGGACACTATGTACTGTGCAGATGCCAATTTCCAGAAGCCGGGCTATGCGGAATATTTTGATGAGTGTATGCGCAGAGCTTACATCGGCAGCGCCATGCTGGGTGTGCGGTATGCCACGGCCCATCCCATGAGCTTCCCGGAGTATAATTTCGAGGAACAGCCACAGCTGGAGGAGAACCGTAAGTACTACGATAAGTTTGTGGAGCTGGGTATTCAACACGGTGTGGGAACGGCTTTTGAAAATATGCTGCCCAGCCTGAACCGCTCCTGGCCGGATCGGTACTGCACCCGCTATGAGGAGCTGATCCGTTTGGTGGATAGCTACAACGATCCTATGGTGGGCATTTGCTGGGATACAGGCCACGCCAACCAGATGCGTTTTGATCAGGTGAGAGCCCTGCGTGCTGTGGGTCACCGACTGAAAAATACCCATATCAATGACAATCACTACGGCACCCGGGATGAGCATTTGCAGCCCTTTATGGGTACCATTGATTGGTTTAAGCTGATCCCCGTTCTGGCGGAGATCGGTTACGATGGAGACCTGGCCTATGAAACCAATCAAGTGGGTATCAAGGCAGAGGGAACCCTCCAGGATGCGATCCTGCGGCTGACCTACGAAAATGGCTGCTATCTGATGAAGATTTATGAAGATGCGCTGGCAAAAAAAGCGCAACAATCTGAATGAGGAGAGAATATTATGGAATTAAAAGGGAAAAAGGTAGCATTTCTTGGTGATAGCATTACCGAAGGATATGGTACATCCTCCGTAGAATTTGCTTATTGGAGTCAGTTTGGTAAGCGCACCGGTGCGGAGGTTTACGCAGATGGTATTGGCGGCACCCGTATCGCGCCCCAGCATTTTCCCAGTACAGAGCGCCCTTGGGAGGCGCAGTATTTCGCCAGCCGGGTGGATAGGCTGATCCCGGATGCGGATATCGTGGTGGTGTTTGGCGGCACCAATGACTTTGGTGCAGGTGATGCTGCCCTTGGCACCATTGCCGACCGCACCAATGACACCTTCTACGGTGCCTGCCATCTGCTGGTGCAGAAGCTTTACGAGAAATATCCCAATGCCACTTTGGTGCTGATGACCCCCCTGCACCGTCTGTCTGAGGACGAAGTGTTGTATAATGAGCTGGGTGTCCGTCGGGTAGGTCCTCTGTCTGTGTATGTGCAGGCGCTGCGGGAGATCGCGGAATATTATGGTCTGCCTCTGGTGGATCTGTTTGCCACTTGCCCCATCCAGCCCAAGGTGGACAGCTTGCGTGAAAAATACATGCCCGATGGCCTGCACCCCAATGATGCCGGTGCCGGGCTCATAGCAGAACGCCTGCAAGCGGTTCTGGAAGCTCTGTAATAAAACGAAACACCTCTCGCAACTGCGAGAGGTGTTTTAGATTAACCGAGTGATTCTTTACGGAATTTGCTGGGAGATACTCCGACTTTTTTCTTGAAATACTTGGAGAAATAGTTGTGATCCACGAAACCCGTTTGCGTGGCGATTTCTTCTATGCTCAGGGTGGAGTTTTGCAGAAGCTGTTTTGCCGTAAGGATCCGCCGCTGATTCAAATATTCATAAGGGGTTGCGCCGTAAGCACTGCGGAAGCGACGGATGGTCTGGGATATGGACAGAAAGGTGATCTCGCTGCATTTTTCCAAAGTCAGCCGTTCCACCAGATGAATATCCAAATATTCCTTCAGCCTGGAAATGTTTCTGGGAACGGGCTTTTCCAGTTCACCGGCGTTAAGATTGTTTCGAATGTACTGACACAGCTCCAAAAATACCTGACAGCAGCTGTCCATGGCATCGGAGATGTTAATGTCTTCCTGGGAAGCAATGTCATGGATCCGCTTTATAAAATCGTAAATGTCCATTTGGGGCAGATACATACTTTGGGACAGACCGTAAGCATCCAAAATGGGTGTGATCAGCTTGCCCTGCAGGTTCACCCAGATCTTTATCCACGGGAGCTTAGGGTCAGCATAATACTTGTGTGGCTCGTTTGCGTGCAGCAGGTAGGCATCGCCGGCGGAAGGGCGAAAGGTTCCTCGGGGGGATTCTACAGTACCTGTGCCGCTGATCACGTACTCTATGACAGTCAGGTGGGCGCAATTGCGCTCCATGGAATAGGTCTCGTCACAGTATGAGACGCCAAAGCATTCCATGGCAAAGGGCATATTTTCGTAATCAATGCCCGGGAAATCTTTTTTGTCTTCTCTCATGCGCACATTCTCCCTTTTAATGCGAGGAATCTCCATTGTTGTCGTAATAATTAGGATGGTACAATATAAGTATACACATATTATGCTTCGAACGCCAGGAAATAAGTTGAGAATTATTGCAATAATCCCACAAAAAGGAATATTCGAAATGCATATATCCATGTGTATTTTGAACAAGTATATTTTACACTACATGCATAACAAACAAAAAGGACTATTATGCGCATTTTTGCACCCCTAAATGAGCGAAAATGCACCGAATCGAATCGAAATCCATGGAAAGAACTGCCGATATGGTGAAAAAAGATATTTGGTATTATATGCGCAGAATGGAGGAATTATGCTGAACATTCCCAGACAGGAGTATCCCCGGCCTCAAATGCGAAGAGATTGCTGGCAGAATCTCAATGGCCTGTGGGAGTTTGAGATCGACAATAGTTTTAGCGGCAAAGAACGCAATTTGCAAAATGCCCATGGCTTAAAGGATGTGATTACGGTTCCTTTCTGCCCGGAAAGTGAACTGTCCGGCATTGGCTTTAAGGATTTTATGGGGTGCGTCTGGTACCGCAAAGAGGTAAAGCTTTCTCCCCAATGGCAAGCGGCCGTAGGGGCAGGGGAGCGGGTGATTTTGCACTTTGGTGCCGTGGATTATCAGGCCACGGTGTATGTAAACGGCCAAGAGGCTTGCGTACATAAAGGCGGCTACAGTGCCTTCAGTGTGGATATTACCCCTTACTTAGAAGGCGATAAGGCTGTGATCACCGTGTGTGCAGAGGATGACCTGCGTAGCCATAAGCAGCCCGCCGGCAAGCAGAGCGACAAGCTTCACTCCTATGGTTGTTATTATACAAGAACCACCGGTATTTGGCAAACCGTGTGGATGGAAAAAGTTCCCCAAAGCTATATTACCGGCTATCGGGTCTATCCGGATGCAGAAAACTGTGCTGTGCGTATCAGCGTCATGACCTCCGGCAGCGGATCCTTGACAGTCAAGGCCCTCTATGAGGGAAAAGTGATGGCGCAGAAGACAGTGGAAGCGTTTCAGGGTCAGACAGATGTTTACCTGGAGCTGGCGGAGAAGCATTTGTGGGAGCTGGGTGCCGGCAGACTGTATGATCTGGAGTTTTCCTTTGGTGAGGACCGGGTGGAGGGCTATTTTGGCCTGCGCAGCATCCGTATGGATGGGCTTAAGTTCCTGCTCAACGGCAAGAGCGTGTTCCAGCGCCTGGTGCTGGATCAGGGCTTCTATCCCGATGGCATCTATACCGCTCCCAATGAAGAAGCACTGATTCGTGACATTGAGATATCCCTGGCGGCAGGCTTTAACGGTGCCAGACTCCATGAGAAGGCTTTTGAACCCCGCTTCCTGTACCATTGTGACCGTATGGGATATATAGTTTGGGGGGAGCATGCCAACTGGAATCTGGATGTGACCCATTATGAGGCCGTGGACTATTTCCTGCCGGAATGGATGGAGCTGGTGGAAAGAGATTTCAATCATCCTTCTATTGTGGGCTGGTGTCCGCTGAATGAGACCTGGGATTTTGAGGGACGGCAGCAGTGCAACAATGTCCACGCCATGATCTATCATGTGACCAAGGCTATGGATCCTACCCGTCCCTGTATCGATACCAGCGGCAATTACCATGTGATCACCGACGTTTTCGATGTGCACGATTACGATCAGAACCCGGAAACCTTCAAGGCTCGTTATGATGAGCTGATGGAAAAGGGTGAATTTGATGTTTCCTATAACTGCGGCAAGGGACCTGGCGGTATTTTGCGCCATACCTACAAGGGTGAGCCGGTGTTTGTCAGTGAATACGGCGGAATCAAGTGGGATGTGGCGGGCAGCGCAGAAAACTGGGGCTACGGCACAGGACCCCAGACAGAGGAAGAATTTATCCAGCGGTATCGGGGCCTGACCAAGGCGCTGCTGGACAATGATAAGATCTTTGGATTCTGCTATACGCAGCTTTATGATGTGGAGCAGGAAACCAACGGTCTGTACACCTACCATCGTGTACCCAAGTTTGATATGGCAATATTCAAGGAAATGAATACCGCCAAGGCAGCAATTGAGGACTGAGAGGAGTATGCGTATGAAAAATAGTTGGAAAATTTTACTCGTTATCCTCCTGACCACACTGGTTCTGTTGGGCTGTAGTGGTGAGAAGAAACAGGCAGAGGAGGCGGCAACCACGGAGACTACCGAGGCAGCCTATCCCTATGACTTTACCTCGGAGGACTTTTTCTACATCAGAGATTGCCTGGAGTATATTCCCGCCGCATCCTTGAGCGGTGTAAAGGCGGACGGTTCCTTCTTTGCTCTCGAAACCTATACCCATGAGTCCACAAGCGGTGGCTTCTATGTTATGCAGGGCGGCTGTACTGATGGCCAATATGCCTATCTGCTGATGGAGGGCAGCAATGTGCTCATCAATGGTGAGAACTATAAAAAGGGTCATGTGATCAGCAAGGTGGATATGTCCACATGGGAAGTTGTGGCGGTTTCCGAGCCCCTGCCCCTGGGTCACGGTAACGGCATGTGCTACAATCCCAACCTGAACCAACTGGTCATCGCTATGTGTAACGATGTGGAGAACACTACCGATGTGGATGAGACCAAATGTGTGGCATTTGTGGATGTAAACACCCTGGAGATCAAGGAGATCCGCCAGCTGAGTCTGGCCATCTATGCCATTGACTACAATGCCAAGCGGGATCTGTATGTTGTGGGCATTAAGAGTAATTCGGCAGCCTTCGCTGTTTTGGATGCTGACTTTACGGAGCTGGGCTGGTATCCCGGTAACAACTGCGGTTTGGGAAGCCAGGATGTGGATTGCGATGACAACTACATTTTTGTAGGCAACAGCGGCGTAAGCGTCATGCCCGGCATGGAGGTTGTAAAGGTCTACGACTGGAACGGTGAATATGTGGGAATTTTCCGGGTGGACAGCGTTTCCGAGCAGGAAGCTTTGTTCAACTGCAACGGTGATTACTACATCACCTTCTATACCGGTACCGGCGGTCGTGTGTATAAGATCAACTATGACTTTAGCCTGCTGGGCGAAATCAGTGAGTAAACAGTCGTCAAAGAAAACGGCGTTATATTTACAAAAAAGGAGTTAATTGTTATGAAATTTAATTGGAAAGCATTTACTGCGGCAATTCTGTGCATGGTTATGATGCTGAGCCTGTGCGCTTGCGCACCCTCAGCCGGTAACGGCTCCGGTGGCTCCGCTGGTTCCGATGATTCCGGCGAAGCCGCTACTGTCAGCGGCCCTGTTACGATCGAGTTCTGGCACACTCGTTCCGGTGACCATGGCAAGCTGCTGGAAGAGCAGATCAAGGAGTTCAACCAGACCAACGGACAAGGCATCACCGTAACTGCCACTTATCAGGGCAGCTACTACGATGTTTTATCTAAGGTAAAAAATGCCTACAACTCCGATATTTCCCCCACTATGGTTCTGGTGGGTGCCGGCGGTATTGAGGAGCTGGCAGAGAATGATGCGCTGAAGGATATGTCCGCCTATGTGGAAAGAGATAACTGGGATGTTGAGAATATTCCCGAGAGTCTGCGCTATTACATGGAGCACTATGAGGACAAGGTCATTGAGTTCCCCTATCTGGTTTCCTCTGCAGTTATTTACTACAACAAGGACTATTACTCCGCAGAACCCACCAGCCTGGAAAACTTTGTGGAAATGGCTAAGGAAATCACTGCCAATAACCCCAAGGTTACGGGCATGGGTATCGTCCTGGATACCGGCTTTGTCCAAAGACCCATCCTGCGCAGCCTGGGCGCACCCGGTCTGACTCTGGGCGGCGGCGACAAGCCCGCTCTGTTGGATGATGATTATCTGACCAAGCACATGGATGATTGGAAGAGCTGGATCGATGGCGGCTTCTGTGCATCCGTCGATGCTGTTGACTCTTCTTCCAAGATGAAGAACGACTTCCTTTCCGGCAAGCTGGCTGCTTATGTTGCTTCCAGTGCTGGCATGAAGGAGATCCTTGCGGATTGCCAGGCTAACAATATCAACGTGGGCGTTGCCAAGTTCGTTGGCTACGGTGGTTACTGCGCATCCATCGGCGGTGGCGGCATCGGTGTTTTGGATACCGCTTCTTCTCAGGAGGCCGCAGCGGCCTGGGAGTTCATCAAGTTCCTGTATGAGGATGAGCAAGTTATTGAAAACGCTATCCGTACCGGTTATCTGCCCTACACCGTCAGCGCAGGCAGCCATGCCGACATGGTAGCTTACTGGGAAGAGAATCCTCTGTACAAGGTCGCTTATGACCAGCTGGAGTATGCCACTTACAACGAGTGGTCTGTCTATCTGGAGCAGTGGCGTGATAAGATCGCAAACGCCTTTACTTTCGTCATTACTGACCAAACCATGACCTCCGAGCAGGCTATCAGCTTCCTGCGTTCTCAGGCTGAAGCGATCTTCCCCTAAAATTACAGGGCACCTCTAAAAACTCCCCTTTTGCGATTTGGGCGGATCTCTCGCCCAAATCATCAAAAAAGAGTTTTTAGAGGGTGCCCATAGATAGGGCAGCTGCATATATGGCGGTTGCCCTATTATGGTATATCCGAGTTAATAATATGATAATTTTTGTCTGCGGTATTTGAATCGGCAAGATAGGCACATGCCGCATGGTTCGTCATAGAAAGGAATGAACGATTATGGGTGAAATTGTATTTAAAAATATAAGCAAGTCCTTTGGTAATACCAAGGTTATTGAGGATTTGGATCTAACCATTAAGGACGGAGAATTTACTGTACTTGTTGGCCCTTCCGGCTGCGGCAAGACAACGCTGCTTCGAATGATCGCAGGTATTGGTCCTGCCACCTCCGGTGAGCTCTATATTGACGGTGAGGAAGTAAGTGATGTGCCTCCTGGAAAGCGCGGCATTGCAATGGTCTTCCAGAACTATGCAATTTATCCTACCATGACCGTTTATGGCAATATTGAATTCGGTCTGAAAAATAAAAAAGTGCCTAAGGCACAGCGGAAACAGCTGATCACCGAGGTGGCAGAAACCGTTGGTCTGACTCCCTATCTGAACAGAAAGCCCTCCGAGCTGTCCGGCGGTCAGCGTCAGCGTGTGGCACTTGCCCGTGCTATGGTAAAGAATCCCAAAGTTTTCCTGCTGGACGAGCCTCTTTCCAACCTGGATGCCAAGCTGCGTGTATCTATGCGTACGGAGCTGATCGAGCTGCATCACAAGCTGAAGACCACCTTTGTGTATGTTACCCATGACCAGACCGAAGCCATGAGTATGGCGGATACCATCATTTTGATGAATCATGGTGAAATTCAGCAGATGGCACCTCCTGAGGTCATCTACCATGACCCCAACAATGTGTTTACCGCACAGTTTATCGGCACGCCTCCCATGAATATTCATGTCTTGTCCGATGGCGCTACCCAGATCGGCTATCGCCCGGAGAAGATCCAGCTGTCCCGTGAGATCGGAGATTGGCTGTACTGCCGCAAGGCAACGATCCTGACCCGTGAAATGCTGGGCTCCGAAACCCTCTATAAGCTCAGAGCGGATCTTCCCAGTGGCAGTGCGACGGTGATGGCAAAGTCCCTGGATATGGACTTTGCCGTGGAGGAAGAAGTTTATGTGGGCGTAGATAAAGCGTGTTTGTACTTCTTTGATGCCGACGGTATTCGTATTCGCGACGAGGCTGTTCTGGCCGGTTGTTATGAACTGACAAAGGAGGATATCCATGACTAAAGTAAAAGAGCATATTCCTCCCAACGCACTGAACAATCGCAGACGCAGGAAAATCCATATTGGCAGAATCGTGCTACCTTACGCCATGATCTTACCTACGCTGATTCTGCTGGGTGTATTTACTTTTTATCCTGCCTATGATATGGTGCGCAACAGTTTTTATGAGATAAATGTGTTCAAGGGCACCGCTACCTATGTGGGCTTCGATAATTATTCCCGTTTGTTCGACCATCCCGATTTTTGGCCCTCTGTGCGCAACACCATTATCTATACCGTTGGCTCTGTGTTTTTCCTGATCTTCCTGGGTCTGGTCTTTGCGCTGTGGCTGCAAAGAAGTACATTTATCAACGGCATCGTCCAGAGATTTATGTTCCTGCCCCATATCTGCGCATTTCTGAGTGTGGCACTGATCTTCCAATGGCTCATGGATGATGAAGGCTTGTTTAACTTTGTACTCAGCTGGTTCGATGCACCCGGGCTGAAGTGGTTCAACAGCTCTGACACCGCAATGATCTCTATTATGATCGTTTCTATCTGGAAGGGTATTGGTTATTATGCGTTGATCCTTCTGTCTGCGGTGAAGTCCATTCCCACGGAGTTGTTGGAAGCTGCAGATCTGGATGATGCAGGAAAGCTGCGGACCTTCTTCAAGATCTCCCTGCCCATGCTGTCTCCCCAGATCTTTTTCCTGTTGATCACCATTACCATCAATTCCTTCAAGGTGTTCGACTCGGTTCGCATTTTGACCAACGGCTATTGTAACACCAATGTGCTGGGCTTCCTGATCTATACCCTGAACAGAACCTCCGGTCAGTCCGGTGTGGCAGCTGCGGCAGGTACCGTGCTGTTGGTTATACTGATGCTTATGACCATTGTCTATTTCCGTGTTCTCGGCAAGCGGGTTCACTATCAATAAGAAAGGGGGAGAAGAATTATGGCATTGACAAAACAACAGGTCCGGACCCTTCGCAAGGTTCGTAAGGTTTCCGGCACCATAATCGGCACGATTATGAAAGTGTTGGTATGTATTATCTTCGGTTTTCCCTTTTTATGGATGATAGCCACCGCTTTTAAGACCAATGTGGAAGCCATCCGGTTTCCGCCTACCCTGTTCCCCGACAAGCTTACAATCGATGCGTTTCTGACGGTCTTTAAAGAAGCAAATCTGGGTAATTACATTGTAAATACCCTGATTATCCTTGTAGCAACTACGATTGGCCAGTTTTTGGTGATGGTTCCTGCTGCCTATGCTTTTTCAAAGTGTAAATTCGTGGGCCAAGGTCTCTTGTTTGGACTCCTGATGGTGGCATTTATGGTGCCCACAGTCATCACCTATCCCACGGTATCCAAAATGTTTATGGATGCGGGATTGATCAAAACGCTGATTCCTCAGATCGTACCTTGTCTGTGTAATGCTTTTGGTATTTTCCTGCTGCGCCAGAATTTCATGCAGGTTCCGGATGAACTGCTGGAGTCTGCCAGACTGGACGAGGCAAATACCCTGCAAATCATTATCAAGATCATGATCCCCATGTCCAAGGCAACCTTGGTGAATATTATGATGCTGAGCATGATCGGCACCTGGAACTCCTATTTCTGGCCCCTGGTCATGACTTATCACGATGAGGTTCGTCCCATTACCATCGCCATCGAGAGCCTGAAGGGGCTGGAGGGCGGACTGCAGTGGCCCATTATCATGGCTGGTAACTGCATCCTGGTTCTCCCCATTCTGCTGCTCTTCCTTGCAGCCAGCAAGAAGATCATTGCGGCAATGGCATACCGCGGTGTGAAGTGATGTGACCGGTCAATAGACCCGTACGATTCCACAATTCTACGAAAAGGATAAGGATATGATAAATAAGCTAAAAAATGCAATCACCATAAAGAAACTGCTTCTGGTTTTTGCTGTTATCATTTTCGTGGTTGCCGGTATGACAGGATGTAAGTCCTCTGAAAATAGCGGCAAGAAAACCGAAGGTGAGGAAGAAAGCAATTTCCGCAAACAAATGGCCAATGTCAGCGTTTCGGAGATTGCTGTGAACAAAGACCTGGTTCTGGAATCTCCCGTGGAAGTAAAGGGAACCAAGGTAATTTATGGTGAAGGATCGATCACTGCCGTTGGTGATGATTGGACAGGGGATGCGTACATGATCGTTGTCCCCGCCAACGCCCAGCTGACATTGAAAGGATCTGTTTCTGTTAACGCAAAAGGCCTGGCCGGCGGCATCCACGCCGTCCAGGGCGCCACATGGAACATAGAGGAAACCGCTTCCGTGAACAATGCTTCTGCCCAGGCAGCAAACACCTTGGTGGAAGGCAAGTTTACCATGAACGGCGGCACCATGTCCGGCGCAAAAGGACACAATGTTTACAATAAGGGCGAAGTAACCGTTTCTGACGGCGAGATTATCGGAAGCGGAGAAAAGTATGCCGGTATTTACAGTGAGGGAACCCTCACCCAAAATGGCGGCACCATTCGTCAGGGCTATATCAATGTAAAGGTGGTTTCCGGTAGCTTTACCCTTGCCGACGGCTCCCTGCTGGATGCCGATTACCATGGTGTTGAGAATGCCGGCAATCTGACGATGACCGGCGGTGTTGTCCGTAATAGCTACAACTGTGGTGTTGTCAATACCGGCACCCTGGAAATCACCGGCGGTAGCTTTATTGACAACGCTAACAATAAGGCTGTGCTTAATATGCACAACGGCAAAGCAACCATTTCCGGCGATACTGTTATGTTCAGCGGCAACCGTTATGCCATTGCCAATCAGGATACGGCCACTATAGATTTGTCCGGGGGAGAGTTCCTTCTGACCACAGTTACCAATGTCTATGCCTATGACGGCACGGTCAATATTCACGATATTTCTCTGGGCGCATCCGGCAGTAACAATGTGCGTATTTACAAAGCGGAAGTGACCATGAACAATGTGCAGGTTCTGGGCAACTCCGCCAGCGGCAGCGGCTCGACTCACGGCATTTTGCTGGAGGGTGGTGTGCTCAATGCCACAGACCTTACCATTCGAAATGTCACCGGTTACGGTATTCGTAACAAGGGTGGTCAGGTTACTGCAGAGAACTTGGTGATCAACAAGTCCAGCAAAGCAGGCGGTATCAGCAATAATCTTCAAGATTATACCGGGGTACCCGGTGTTATGGATATTAAGAATCTGACTATTGAGAATATCCGCTATAACAACATCGTCGTGGACGGCGGTACTGTGACGGTTACCAAGGGTAATCTGGCGGTGTCCGGAACCAACAATGTCAAGACCACCGCCGGCACATTGAATCTGACAGATGTTGACATTCTGGGCAATCTGACTGATACAGCAGGTACCAACCATGCGGTCTACATGACCGGCGGCACGATTGTGGCCCAAAATGTCAATATTAGCAATGCAAGAGTTTCCGGTTTGCGTATCAATGGCGAAACTGCCTTGTTCAGCGGTAATAAAGTTACCATTAAGGACTCCGGAAAATATGGCATTCAACAGACCATCGGCACAATCAAAATCAACAACCTGACCATGTCAGGCAACCCTTACAACATTGATAACAGTAAGGGTACTATCAAGCTAAGCAACTCCACGCTGGGTCCCACAAAGAGCAATAACCTGCGTACCCATGGTGGTTTGGTTGATTTACAGAATGTGAATGTCAATGGTCATACAAAGGATCATGTTAATAATGTTCACGCGCTGTTCGTCAGCGGTGGCACCCTGACCGGTAAGAATGTTACCGTTCGGAATGTTGCCAATGTGGGTCTTCGCCTTAATGAAGGAACAGTAAATCTCCGGGCGCTGACAGTAGTTGATGCCGGCGCAGACGGCGTGTGGGTCAACAAAGGCAAGGCTACACTTTATGATCTTCAGATCAAAAAAGCTGGCGGAGCCGGTATTTCTGTAACAGATACCGGAATCGTTAGTGTGGTTGGTGGCAATATCAACAATACTTCAAGCCACGGCACCAAGAGTGAGAATAGTGCAAATCTGACTCTGAAAGATGTATCCGTGGCAGTTGGCACAATCAATGGCCGGCACGCTGTGCTGGCACAGGGCGGCGATATACACCTGGAAAATGTGACACTCACGGGTCTTGAGGGCAATACTGCCGCTGCAGGTATCCGAATCAACAGAGATACCAGCCATGTTTCCGGCAAGGGTGTTTCCATTTCCGGTGTGAATGTTGGTGTCAGTGCCAGTGCCGGTACTTCTGACATTTCCGGCGTGACAACGCAGAACATTAACTCCCATGGTGTACTTGCTTCTGACGCTGCCAGCCTGATCATCTCCGATTCTACATTTGGTGTCTCCGGCACCAACAATACCAAAGCAATGAGCGGCGGCAAGCTGACTCTGAATCAAGTCGTGATTAACGGCACCACCAAGAACCACGGTGTTATGGCAGAAGACGGCGGCTACATTTACGGCAAGGACATTACGGTCCGGGATACTGCCGGTGCTGCTGTCCGTGTTAAGTGCGGCGCAGAAGGCAACTATGTGGAAATTGACGGCCTGGTTACCGAAAACATCGGAACCCAGAATATCCATATCAACAAAGATGCAGATGCGGGTGACTCCGGTGGTGTGGTCATCAAAAATGGTGACCTGGGCCGTACCGGTGCTCACAATATACAGGCGGAGGCCGGTACCCTAACTCTGGTGGATACACAGATTCAGGGGCATCTGGAGGGTACTGCCAATAATGTCCATGCCATCTATGTGACATCCAAAGCAATATCTGTCGAGCTTCAGGGCGTAACCGTTCTGGACGCGGCCGGAGATGCTCTGCGCATTGCTACCGGTAGTGTTGTGGCAGCCGACTTTACCTCCAACCAGACCGGCCGATATGGCATTTGGGCAACCGGAGGTGAACTGACCGGTCAGAATGTGACTGTCAGCGGCAGTCAAATCGGTGTGTATACAACCGGCGGCACGATTACACTGAATGGCGCCAATATTTCCGATAGCAGCGCCAATAACATCAGCGTTGCCAATGCGCAGCTGACCGTCAACGGCTATGCTGACGGCAGCAAGTCCCAGATCGGAACCTCCAAGCAGGACAATGTTGTGGTAACCGAAGGCGGTACTGTCCGCCTGAATCAAGTGGATGTACAAGAGTCCGCAGCCAACAACATCGTGGCTACGGGCGGCCAGGTCTATGTGACCGATTCCACCGTTACCGGTGGCGCCTATAGCATTCTGGCGCAGGCTGCAGGCTATGCCCAGCTGACCAATGTGACCATTACCGATCCTACCAAGGACGGTGTCCGTGTCAATGCGGCTGACGGCAAAGCTGTTTTGCAGAATGTGCAGATTGTCAATCCCATCCGTTACGGCATTTCTGCTCAAAAGGGTGCTGTAACTGTGAGCGGGGAACTGACTATCACCAGCGATGCAAGCAAGTCTGCAGCAATCTATGCCTACGATGGTGGCAAGGTTACTGCAGCGACTGACGGAGCTGTGAATATCAGCGGTACCGAGAACGGTATTTGCATTGATACCAACGCTGCGGTTACTATGAGCAACCTGACTGTCAGCGGATGTGCAAAGAATTCCATTAAGTTGGGTGGCGGCACAGCCGTACTGGGCGGTATCAATATTTCCGGTGGCACCAATAATATTGCGGTTACCGCCGGTGAACTGACCGTCAACGGCTATGCTGACGGCAGAAAGTCCCAGATCGGCACCTCTACGGAAGACAACATCAGAGCTGAGGGCGAGGGTGTTGTTCGACTGAACAGTGTGAATGTGTTGGTATCTGCAAAGAATAATGTGGTGGCGATTAACGGCGGTACGGTTTATATGACCAAGGCTTCTGTCACAGGCGGTAATCACAGTATCCTGGCAGACAAGAACGGCAAGGTGTATCTGGATACTGTTTCCATTGCAGCTTCTGCCAACTCCGGTATCCGCGCAAACCATTCCGGCAGCTATGTGGAAGGTACGGATGTGACCATCGACAGTGCGAAAACCGGCGTGAGCTTCCAGAGCGGTACCATTAATATTACCAACATCACCATCCGCAATACCAAGGAGGTTGGCGTCTCCGTAGTGCAGGCGAACTCCGATGCCAATGTAACCCTGAACAACCTGGTTACAGAAAACTGCGGAACCCATGCCATCTACACCTCCGGTGCAGCTGCCAAGCTGACCGTCAAGGGAGCAACCTTGAGCAACGACGGATCTGACCATGTGATCAACCTCAATGGCGGTCCTATGGTTCTGAATGATGTGGCTATCAGCGCGCAGCTTGATGCAAGCAAGCATGAACTGTACAGTGGTGCAGGTTGGCTGACCATCGGCGGCGCAATGGATGTAAATATCCTCATTGCCACCAATCCCGGCAGAGTGATCAAGGTCAATAAGGAACTGACGGGCAACAACCTGGTGGTTGACTGGACAAATGCGCCCACCGGTGCTGCACTGCAGTTTGACAGTGAGGCAATGATGGAAGCTTCCAAGGATAATATTGTACTTGGAAGCGTTCAGGGAGCAAGCAGTGAGTTGGAGTATGAGGGAAAGAAGGCTACGCTGGCTGTGCGGGAAATCTACACCCCTGTCACCAGCTGGAGCGACCTGAATACAAAGGTCAGTGCTATGACCTCCGGCAGTTACACCAACTATCGCGTTACCGGCAACGCATCTGATTGGGTAGCAAGCGCATCCATAGCCATTCCCGCAGGGGTACAGGTAACGGTGTCGGCAGATAAAAATTCTCCTGCCATCGTAGTGTCTTCCGGCGTTTCTCCCTTCACTTTGGACGCAAACACTGTACTGACCCTGGAAAACCTGGTTGTGGGCGGTACGGACAGCGCAAAGGCAGCCCATATGGTGGTTCCCAAAACTGCGACTCTGACGCTGAATAATACCACCCTGCAGTACTTTGAAGGGCAGAGAGGCGGCGCAGTACATGTAAACTGCGGCACTTTGAACGCTACCGGCTCCACCTTCGCCAATAACAGCAACGTTACCGACTGGGGCGGTGCCATTGGCATTTGGGGCGGTACTGTCAATGTAAGCGATAGTGTGTTCACAGGAAACACTTCCAAATACAGTGGCGGTGCCATCATCAACTACAAGGCCGATGGCAGCAGCTACGGCGGAACGACAGACAATACGGTAGGCAATTTAAGCCTGACCAACTGCGTGTTTACCAAGAACACCACCAGCGAGCACGGCGGTGCGGTGGCTTCCTGGGCAGGCGGTACAACAACCATCACCGGCTGTACCTTTGAAAGCAATTCTGTCACGAAATGCGGCGGTGCCATTCATGTGACAGATAGCCACCGGGCAACCATTGCAAACTGTACCTTCACTTCCAATACTTCAGGCGCTGATGGCGGTGCGGTCTATCACAAGAGTTCTGTTCAGATGACTGTGACAGGCGGCTCCTTTACCGGCAACAAGGGCACTGAGGGCGGTGCGATCAGCACTATTGGTAACCTGCAGGTTTCCGACACCAAGTTTATGGAGAACCAGTCCACAACCGGCAGAGCTGGCGCACTCATGATATGGAATACTGCGACTGTTGAAATCAACAACTGTGTGTTGAGTGGTAATACAGCAAAGACGAATGGAGGCGCAGTAGCCAAGGGCGGCAATTCAGGCGGTGTTCTGGAGATCATAGACTGTGATTTTAACGGAAACTCCGCACCGAACGGTGAAGGCGGCGCACTGATGCTGCAATCCAGCCCCACTGTCACGATCACCGGCTCTACCTTCACCGGAAACAGCGCAAAGACAAATGGCGGTGTTATTAAGAATAACTCGTCCACCACTGCGTTGAAGATCGAGAATTGCGAATTCAGCAACAATACGGCCGGCGGCAGTGGCGGTGTCTTGTATCAGCAGGATGGGAAACCTGCAAATCTGATGGGCTGTATTTTTACCGGAAACACAGCAACCGGTGGAAACGCTGTTCATAGCGTGGGCGGTACCGTGACTTTGACCGGCGGCAACATACAGGAGGCAGACTGCTCCGGCAAATACATAATTGTGAAGGAGTGACGAAGCAATGAAACAGAAAAGATTTGTGATATGTATTGCCTTGGTTATGGCGCTTACCATGTGCTTTGTTGCTTGTTCTGAGGAATCTTCCTCCTCGGACAAATCGTCCGGGGGGTCGATATCGGGAGGACTGGCTGAGGAGCTTGTATCTCAGCGCTCCCAATTGCTCCATATCGGAGAAACCTGCCAGCTGAGTCTTCCGGACGAAGCAGTGACGGTTTCTTCCAGCGATGAGAAAGTGGTTACCGTAAATGACAGTGGTCTTGTGACAGCGGTGGGAAAAGGTACGGCTTTTGTCACTGTGTCCAAAGACGACGAGGTCGCATACTGCGGTTTTCTGGTTGACCCGGCCGGAAGCATGATCGATGTTACCAAGCTGTCAGCCAATGAGGTTTTCTCCGATATGGAGCTGCATTCCGGCACCGAAATTACAGGTATGGCTGTGGATGCAAAAAATGAAATCATATACTTTGCCCAGGGCTACGGCAGCTCAGCCTATAACCCTCTGAATTCTGAAACTATCATCAACAAGGTGGAAAAGAAAGAGGGCGCCTGGGTGCTTACCGACTGGATGCGCTTTAGCGGCAGCGGCAAGGGTTCGATCTGTGTTGACAATGACGGACAAACCGCTCGTCTTTGGATGGAGTGCAACGGTGACTATATGGGCTACGGCAGAGCAATCTCTCTGGTGGACTGGAGCGATAACAGCTACGGTCTGGCGCCTTTTGGTCAGGTGTTTACCCCCCAGGGAGTTGTCGGCAGTATGACCGTCACGGCAGATCCTGAAAACAATATGGTACTGGTTTATGACCGTGGCGAAAAGTGTTATCGGCTTTATGACCGGACACAAATGCTTGCAGGCGAGGAAGCACCCGAATATGTACATTCCTTTACTTGCAAGGCAAACCAGACACCTGTGGCAGGTGAGGACGACAGCCAGGGCCGTTACAACGCCTCTATTCGCGGCTATGCCCTGTACGATGGCTATGTCTACCAGTTCAGCGGCAGTTCCAGTATTTATCTGAGCGTGTTTGACCTGGAGGGCAATCTGCAGTACTGTCACCGTCTGGAGGGTATGCCCGAGGTAGATTACTATATACCCGCTTCTGTTGCCATTTCCGACGGAAAGCTCTATGTGGTGATTGCCTCCGGCGAAAGCGCATATAATTTTGCCAATGTGCTGGTCTTTGAGTAAAATTTTAATAGCACAGAAATCTTATATAGACCCGCATTCGCATAGCGGATGCGGGTCTGCGGGACCTTATCAGGAGAATAAAACATGAGCGGAAAGATTAGGGTTTCAACTTCTACAAATATCTGTACCCACATCCTTTGGGATTGGGATCACGATTATTATTCCAGCGAAGAAGCCATTCGCATGATCGCCGCAGGCGGTTATGACAGCGTCGATCTGGATCTTGCCTTCTGGCGTCAGCAGGAGGATCCTATGGCAGGGGATAACTGGCGGCAGTGGTTGGATCGTCAAATCCGAACCGCCCAGGAGGTCAAACTGCCTATGACCCAGGGTCATGCCCATTTTTATGGTGTGGAGCATTGCGAGCGCTTATCCGAAGAAGAGCAGGCGCACCGCGATCAGACGATCCTGCGGGATATTGAAGCGGCAGGGCTGTGTGGGATCCGCTGGCTGGTGGTACATCCCCAGTCTTATTGCGATGAAGTATATTATTCCAGAAAAATCTCTCTGGAAAAGAATCTGGAGATGTTTAAGCGTCTGGGCGATATGGCGGCAAAGCACGGTGTGGGCATCGCCATTGAAAATATGTTTATCCGCACCATGCCGAAATTTGCGGCATCCTGTGACGATCTGATCGAGCTTGTGGATAAGCTTGGGGATGATAAGGTATTCGGCATTTGCTGGGATACCGGTCACGGCAATCTGAACAATGTAGATCAGGCTGCGGCGGTCAGACAAATGGGAAAACGGCTTGTCTGCTTGCACGTCAACGACAATAAGGGGCAGTGGGATGACCATATTCTGCCCTACCATGGTACGATCCAATGGGAAAGCTTCATGAAAGCATTGGGTGAAATCGGTTATCAGGGAGATTTTACCTATGAGATCCACAATTTCTCCAAGGGCTTTGATGCCGGCTTCCACCAGGAGGCGGTTACCTTTGCCAGAAAACTGGGACAGTATATGATCACGCTTATGTGACAAGACAGTAAGGAGTGAGTAATTTGAAGAATTATCTGGGTTCGCCGGAGTGCTCCTGCGGAAAAACCCATACAGTTGCCATTGATGAAGTGGTGGTAGGCAAGGGCGTGATCGCCCGATTGCCGGAATTTGTGCAAAAATACGGCGCAAAGAAGCCCTTTATTCTGGCTGACCGAAATACTTATGCCGCTGCCGGTGAAGCGGTGGCCGGTATTTTGAAGGACAATGGCATTGCTTATTCTTCTTATGTGTTCCAGAAGGATGCTTTGGAGCCGAATGAGGAAGCCGTTGGCGCTGCATTTATGCATTATGATACGGGCTGTGACTTGATTATCGGTGTGGGCAGCGGTGTGATCAATGACATCGGTAAGATCCTCAGCAATGTGACCGGTAGAAAGTACATCATTGTGGGAACAGCACCCTCCATGGACGGCTATGCCTCCGCCACCTCCTCTATGTCCATGGACGGACTGAAGGTGTCCTTGAACAGCCGCTGTGCAGATGTAATTATCGGTGACATCGACATTCTCAAGCAGGCACCGGAGCATATGCTCAAGGCAGGCTTGGGCGATATGCTGGCAAAGTATGTATCCATTGCGGAATGGCGCATTGCCAACATCATTACCGGTGAATATTACTGCGAGCGGGTGGCACAGCTGATCCGCACGGCTCTTAAAAAGTGCGTGGACAACGCAGAGGGTCTGCTCAGGCGTGACGAGGCTGCGGTGGAGGCCGTGTTTGAGGGCCTGGTCATCGGCGGTGTTGCCATGGCTTATGCCGGGGTATCTCGCCCCGCCTCCGGTGTGGAGCATTATTTCAGCCATGTCTGGGATATGCGGGGACTGGAGTTCGGCACACAGGTGGACCTGCACGGTATTCAATGTGCCATGGGCACCATGAAGGCGGTGGAGCTTTACGAGGCAATCAAGGCGGTAACCCCAGATCGGGAAAAGGCATTTGCCGCAGTAGAGGCCTTTGATTATGAGGACTGGTGCGACCAGCTTCGCCTTTTCCTTGGGGCAAGCGGCGAGACCATGATCGTCCAGGAGCAAAAGGAACGCAAGTACGATAAGTCCACTCATCCGGCTAGATTCCAGAAAATTGTGGACAACTGGGATCAGATCCAGCAGATCCTGGCACAGGAGCTGCCCTCTGCGGCGGAGCTTTCCAAAATCATGGATGTGATCGGCATATCCACAGATCTGCAGACCATCGGCGTGGATGGAGAGTGTGCCAAGCTGACCTTCAAGGCCACAAAGGATATCCGGGACAAATATGTCCTTTCCCGTTTGGCTTGGGATTTGGGCATTTTGGAGGAGTTGGCAGAGAAATTGTGAACATATATGCCAACCTCATGCGCACTTTTTACCTTTTGATGCGAGAAATCTCCATTGTTGTCACAATGACCGCAATGGTATAATGTAATTGTACACAAGAATAATTTGGAGATTACCAAATTATTGGGCACTATACACAACTTATGGAGGTAAACTTATGAAACGCAATCCCGTAAAGCGATTGCTGGCTATGGCACTTTGCCTGTGCATGCTTCTTGGCATGTATGTGCCTACTGTCAGCGCAGAAGAACTCGTGAGTTACCATGATATGTCCATGAGTCAGCTCCTTGCCCTGGACGAGGATCTGACTTGGGTATTCACCGGTGACTCCATCACTCACAACGGCGGCTGGACCGGCGGTTATAACGACTATGCCGCATGGTTCGAGAAATATCTGTATGATATTGGTCGTGGTGACGACACCCTGATCAACACTGCCTGGGGCGGTGCTGCCATCGACCATTTCCAGCCTGACCGCAGTAATGACGATGGAATGGGTCTGGCGAATTTTGTAACCAAGTATAACCCCGATGTGGTGTTTATTAAGCTTGGCATGAACAACCGCCAGATGGCAAATGCCACCTTCATTTCCAAGTATAACGAAATGCTGGACGGCATCTATGCGGCAGGCGAAGAAAACGGCAAGGTGCCCAAGATCGTTTTGCTTGCCCCCACTCCCTTGTCCGGTGAATCCGGCATCAGCTCCGGTGAGTTCGGTTCTGATCCCACCAGCGAGGACTATGTTGACTCCACCAAGCGCTTTGCTAACATGCTGAGCGAAATCGCCAACGAGCGCGATCTGGAATTCGTGGATCTGCGCCAGGCTATGGTGGATGAGTCCGCTGTGCTGGGCGACCGTTACCACCACACCTTCTTCTCCGATCCTTCCGACGGTCTGATCCACCCCAACGGTGCAGGTCAGTACTTCATGTTCAAGACCATCTGTAAGGAACTGGGCTTGTTCAATGAATCTATGCCCATTTTCAAGGTATCCTACGACGATATTAACAACGCAGCACTGTATGGCGACAATACCATTATCAGCGACTATACCGGCGACTACGGCATAGATCATGCTGCCGCTTTCAATGCTGCCGAAATGGACAAAACCATGCCTGAGTTGGATGTCCAGCAGGTAGAGGATAACGCCCCCGAGCTGCTGGCAAGCATTGACTTTACCGACGAGAACGGCACTTTCGTAGGCGGCAGCACCTATGCCGGTGCTACCCGTGTGGATCTGACCGATGCAGAGGTCATGGACGATGCCCTGACTCTGGAAGAGGTGCAGAGCCTGGAGCAGGAGTACACTCTGGTGCTCCGTGCCCGTCTGGATCCCTCCAATAAAGATAATCAGCCTGTGTTGTGGCTTTCCAACACCAACGACACATGGGACAATTCTCTGGCTCTGGGTGTGCAGGGTAAGGGCGACCAGATCTACTATAACGTTCGCACCACTGCAACCCACCTGAATGTAAGCAGCGGTACTATGACCATCGATTCCGCCAAGACTGTAGTGGATGGCAACTGGCATACCATTGCTTATGTCCAGACGACCACCGGTCTTCAGTACTATGTAGATGGCGTGCTGAAAAACACCCTGGATCGCTATGTGAAGGATGGTGCTGCCATTGGCGAGATTTTTGCCAATACAACCAACCTCACCGCTCATATTGGTTCTTACGGTACCCATGCCGGCACCTATCAGCTGGACGGCTATCTGGACTACTATCAGTTCTATAAGGGCGCACTGACTGCCGATGAGATCGAGTATCTGGCAGAAAACGGCGGTGTGGGCGCTGAGGTCGATAATGCGGCCGAGATGAATGAGACCATGCCCACTGTTTCCGATGTCAATGCGCTGGCAAGTGTGGACTTTGATTCCACCACCGGTGTCTTTGCAGGAACAAACAACTATAATACCTCCACTCGTTGGGATCTGACCGATGCGGAGATCATGGGCGATGCTCTGACTCTGGAGGAAGTCCAGGCAATGGACCGGGAGTTCACCATCGTGTTCCGCGGTCGCCTGGATGCCAGCACCAACCGGAACCATCAGTCCATTCTGCTGATGAATCCCGGATCGGAAAGTGACTGGTATAATTCCATTGCTGTGGGTGCCCCCGGTGCCAACTACAGCACTACTGATAAAACGGACGGCCACAGACTGTACTATGAAGTTCGTCAGGGAACTTCTGCTTCCTGTACAGAACAGACCACTTCTACCAATGGCATAGTCCTGAGTTCGACGACTCCCTTTGTGACCAATGAGTGGCATACCATTGCTTTTGTACAGAGAACCGACGGTCTGGATTACTATATCGACGGCGTTTTGGCAGAATCCTGGACCTATCAGTTTAAAGAAGGTGTGACTGTTGGCGGTCTGTTTGCCAATGCCACAGACCTGACTGCCCATGTGGGCTCCTATGCGGTCAATGGCTCCGGCACCTTCAATCTGAAGGCAAACCTGGACTATTATCAGTTCTACGGCACGGCTTTGACCGCTGCGCAGGTGGCAAGCCTGGGCGATGGTTCCGTAGTTTCCATTGCCGACCAAATGAACTGCACTATGCCTCAGCTGTCTCAGGAAGAGCAGGAGGAGATCCCCGATCTACTGGCAAGTATGGACTTCAGCTCTGAAAACGGCAACTTTGCAGGCACAAGCTCCTATGCTACTTCTACCCGTTGGGATCTGACTGACGCATCCAAGATGACAGATGCTCTGACCCTGGAGGAAATGCAGGCACTGGATCGTGAGTTCTCCATTGTGCTCCGTGCCAAGCTGGATTCTACCACCAACCGGGATCATCAGCCTCTGCTGATGATCAGTGCCAACGGTGTTGCACAGTGGGATGATGCTATCTCCCTTGGTGGCCCCGGCACCGGCAACAAAATCTACTATGAGGTTCGGAAGAACAACGCTGAGAATATCGCTGCTGCCAATACCACCGTCCTGAACACCACAACTCCCGATGTGAGAGATGAATGGCATACCATCGCCATCGTCCAGAGAACCAACGGCCTGGACTACTATGTGGACGGCGTGCTGGCACAAAGCCTGACTCACCAGCTTCCGGATGGCGTAACCTTTGGCGGTCTGTTTGCGGATGCCGCTGATTTTGCCGCCCATATTGGTTCCTTCGCTGAGAATGATGCAACCACCTACAATTTGAAGGCTGATTTGGACTTCTATCAGATCTATGGCGGCGCTCTGACCGGAGATATGGTTCGTGCATTGAGCGGAACGGAAAACAACGCCACTGTTGCGTCTGCTCAGTGGACCGATACCGTTGAAGCCAACGATGTTTGGGCTGTGGTCGGTGCGGATCAGCTGTCCGGCTATGTGGGCGAAACTCCCAACTTCTCTTTGTTCCGTCTGCTGAACAACGGTATGCGCGGCGGTGCCAACGCAACCTATTCCTACCGTGATATTCGTATGCTGAACCTGGCACAGCCCGGTCAGACCGTAGCCGAGTACGATGCCGCTCTGAGCGGTCATGCGTACGATGTGCTGATGATCCTGCCCGAGCTGCCCGAGATCCACGGCGCGGACTATGTCCACAGCGCAGACAAGGTAGCTGCCTACAAGGCAAATATCCTGGCTCTCATTGAGAACAATGCGGACAAAGCCATTGTTCTGTGGTCTCCTCTGGCATCTAACGACGCAACCATTAACGGCTATATCAATGACTACGCAGAGGCTGTCCGTGAGATCGCAGAAGATCCTGCTGTTTTGTTCTTCGACGCCAATGCATTTATGAACGAGCGCATGTCCACCATGGGCACCAACTGGTTTGATGACATCATGCATATCAGCCCCCTGTGTGCTACGGACCTGGCATATGCATTCTTTGTACATGCCGATTACCCTTATTCTGATGGCAACGATCCCACTTACAAGAGTGAGCTCATGAACCACAACCTGCGTAGCTCCTCTGACAAGCGGCTGTTTAAGAGCGGCGTGATCAAGGAAAACCTCAGCTACAGCGTTACCGTCAGCGGCGGCAGCCTGACTGTGGATGCTTCCGAGATCGCAGCTTTGGGCTACACCAACCTGCAGGTTGCTGTGATCCCCGCTATCGGCATCGGTTCTGTGGTTGAGCCCTGGATTCTGGGCAATGCAGGCGAAAGCCTGGCAGCACCCCACTCCAACCCCTGCATCACCGTTTACGGCGAGAAGGATGGCGTGACTTACCGCTTTAAGGATGTACAGGTCACCTTGACTACCGACAAGAATCTGACCGAGCCCTACTTTGAGACCGACGATCTGACTGCTCTGGAAGTGGTTGGCGCACCTGCCATCGGCTTCGATCCTGCCAAGACCACCTATGATGTGGAGCTGTATCAGTATCAGCGTCAGGTCCGTATCGTGGCAGAGGGTGGCAGCAACTTGACCATCCAGGTCAACGGTCAGACCGTGAAGGCCGGCGACTTCTCCCAGTATATTGCTGTGGAGGATACCGCTACCGTAACCGTCACTGTTACCGGCGGCGCAGAGGATAAGACTTATACTCTGAACCTGACCAAGCCCGATTATGCGGATATTATCATCACCGAGGTTATGACCGACGGCTATGTGAACTACACCAAGAGCGGTGCAGACAACTATGAGCTGATCGAGATCTACAACGCCTCCGGCGAGGATCTGAACCTGCTGGATTACTCCATCGGCTATATCCGTGAGTATCCCTACTCCAATGACATTGTGGAAGAGGGCGAGATCCCCTATTACTTCACCGGCAACGACCATAACTTCTTTGGCAACAGCTTCCTGGGCATTAACCAGATCACCAAGTATTCCTCCTACTGGACAGACAAGGTAGACCAGGAGCCCGAGGAAGTGATCTTCCCCGCTGACTCCACCATGGTCATCTGGGTCAAGTTCTCCAAGGATTCCGGTACGGAATACGGTGCAGCCTTGACCTACGAAACCCTGATCGCCGCTCTGGAAGCCCATTCCGGAACCCACACCTTGACTGTGGATGTGGAAGAGAACGGTGAAACCGTTACCAAGACCATCGTTCCCAACCAGGATCAGCTGGTAGTGGCTGAGATCCCCTACGGTGCTGCTCAGTCCAATGTGACACAGAGCATTTCCACTACCGCTACCAATTTCTATCTGGACAACTTCCAGGTACAGCAGGACTACAACAACCGCCGCGGCTGGCTGTTCGTTCTGGATGACAGCGCAGTTCGTGACGACTACGGTGCGCTGACCGAGGCAGGCGATGACATCATCTCCGCAGCCAAGTATGTCCGTCCCGGCAGCACCAACAAGCTGTCCAGCGTCATGTACTATGATGTGACCAGAGGCATGTCTGTGGTGAAGAACCCCGGCTACTGGGATACTACCGACTTTAGCGGTCATACCTCCGACCAGCAGGGCTATGCCAACCTGACCTCCTTCGGTGCTGTTGAGTACTGGCAGAAGCCTTACGACATGGCAGATACCACCGGTGCGGTCATCGTAGACAACACAGCTGCCCAGGTATTTGTCGGCAACGATGCTACCATTGCACTGAGCATCACCGACGATCAGGATATCCGCTATGTGGAGTTGTATGTGGATGCCGACAATGACGGCACCTACGAGACCGTGATCAAGAAGGACATCACCCTGATCACCTCCGCAACCAACGGCGGCAAGGCAACCGATGTTAAGTCCTACGCACTGACCCATACGCTGGAAAATGTGCAGAACAATGTTTCCTACTATGGCTATGTGCTGGACGGCAACAACAATAAGACCGAGCTGGCTGTGACTACCATCAGCAGTACCGCTTGTACTGAGCATAGCTACGATGACGGTGTTGTGACCAAGGAGCCCACTTATGGTGAGGACGGCGAAATGACCTACACCTGTACCGTTTGTGGCAAGTCCTACACCGAGGCTATCGATGCTCTGACTGCCATGGCAGAAGTAAACGGCGTGAAGTATGGCAGCCTGGAGGAAGCTGTGCAGAATGCCAACGACGGCGTAATCACGCTGCTGGCTGACGCCACCGACAGTATTACAATCGCTGCCAATGTGACCATCGACCTGGCAGGCTTGACTCTGGAGAATGTGACCGTTGCCGACGGCTATGCCCTGACCCTTATCGACACCGAAAACGATGATTACGCAGGCAATGGCTACGCAAAGGTAAACGGTACTGTTAACACCCATGCCAATGTAAACGGCAAGGATTATATTGTGGTTAACAACGACGGCCAGCTGTCTGCTCACCGCTACGAAGTGGTCATCTCCCATATCTCCCTTAAGCCCGACGCAGATGCTCTGGGCTTCAAGGCAACGCTGATGGGTGATGAGGCTGTGCAAGGCGCAGTTATCGGCTACGGCTTCGAAATGAGCGTGTCCGGTGGCAAGGTGGTGACTGTCAACAAGGATAATGCTCCCACCAATGGCCAGTTCAGTCTGCGGCTGAAGAACATTATGGCATGCAACGGCGGCGAAATGCCCATCAATGCCGTGGCCTTCGTGAAATTCGACGAGCAGATCACCGAAAGTGAGATGCAGACCACTACCATGAAGGATACCATGCTGCTGGTCAATGATCTGACCACCCTGTCCGACACCCAGAAGACTGCTGTGGGTCAGTACTATGACGCACACAGCGCAGTGATGGCTGCCTGGTTTGCAGAGGTCGAGAACAAGATCGACACCTGGTACACAGAAGCATAACTATTTTCTGCAGGGCACACTGCACATTGCAGTGTGCCCATAGAAATAAAGGAGTATGACATGAAAAAAGTATTGTCCCTGATAGCTGCTATCGCATTGGTGGCAATTATATTGCCTTTTGCCTTTTCTACCAATGTATTGGCACAGGAGGTTACTTTGTCTTCCGGCGGTTCTCTGAGCGATGCCCTTTCGCAGGTTGCTGACGGCGGCACCATCGTGGTAGATGGCACGGTGGCAGTGACCTCGGCTCCGGGCACCCACGGAAAGACGGTCACCATCACCGGCGGCGAGCTGGATCTCACCGGACTTACCGGAGATATTAATTTGGGCGACCATATTACCTTTGATAACATTGTTTTGAACTTTACTGACAATGCTGCTCTTTTCGCCTGTGGCTATAAGGTGAAGATCGGGGAGGGCGTGACCATGCCCAACCCCATCCGGATCTTTGCCGGCAAGAGAGGTGCAGCGGTTCAATCCACTGATCTGACGGTGCTGGGCGGTCAATACTATCAAATTTTTGGCGGCGGCAACAATGGCGATGTCCTTGGCGATACGCACCTGTATGTGGGCGGCAATGCCAACAAAGACATTGATGCTTTTAGCCACGCTCACACCTACAATATCTATGGCGGTGGATTCATTCACGACGATGCCACTGCCACCATCGGCGGCACAGCCTACACCGTATTTGCCGGAAATGCCAAAGCCAATTATTTATACGGTGGCAACGGCGGTGCCGGCACCGGCGAAATTAAGGGCGGCACGGATTTGACCGTTTCCAGCGGTGAGGTTATGAGTGTCTACGGCGGCGGCCGTGCAGGCGTTTATACCGGCAACACCAAGCTGCTGATCAGCGGCGGTACTATGGAACAGGTCTTTGGCGGCTGTGAGGAAAACGGCATGACCGGCGATGTAAAAGTGGACATTACCGGCGGCACCATTAAGCGTCGTGTTTACGGCGGCTGCTATAATAACTACGATACGAGCAGTGGCTGGGGTTCTTCCAATTATGTTACAGGTAATGTGGTGCTGACCTTGCACAGCGGTGCCAATATTGATTATAGCTATGACGACAGCGATCGGGCAATTTACGCCCACAGCCGTCAGAAGACCTTGTCTGCAACAGAGGAATCCCATCTGGTATATGCAGACGCCACCGCATATGCTAACTACAAAGACAATGTAAAGGCCCAGGACTTTGCCATGCAGCTGATCATGGGCTCTACCAGCGCAGCGGATCATATCCACTACCATACCTACAGCGCATCCGGCGCGGTCATTACCCAAAATTGTATCGACAGCAGCTGTACTGCCTCCGCTACCTTGGTGGTAGAGGGAACACCTACCTATGTGGGTGAGCCTGTGAAGCCTGCTAAGGTGGTTTATAGCGGCAATTGGTTCGGCGGTGAGCTTCCGATCGCTTACGCCAACAACACCTCTGCCGGTACCGGCACAGCCTCCATTACCTGCGGCGGTGCAACCGCATCTTTGGACTTCGCCATTTCCGCAGCGGATATGGTTATGAATGGTCAGGCTTACAGCGATTTGGAGCAGGCCATTGCCGCAGCAAAGGAAACCCCCGATGCTGATACCATCGTGGTGCAGAAGGATGTTGTAATTTCCAACTACATCCTGATCAATACCGATGTGACCCTCAAGGCCGAGCAGGCTGTTACCATTACGGCTGCGGATTCCCAGACCGGTGGTATGTTCCGGATCGTGGGTGGCACCTTCTCCATTGAAGGCGCCTCTGAGGATGCCAAGATCACCCTGGCCGCAGGCAAGAGTACCACCCACATTATTTCCAATAACGGCGGCAATGTGGTGCTGACCAATGCTATCCTTGCAGGAAACGAAAATTCTGTGTACACCGGCAACCGCAAGACCCACGGCATTTTCAATGACCTGGGAACGGTTACCGCCAAGAGTGTGGATATTACCGGTATCACCAAGGGCGACAGCATTTATGTGATGAATGGCACCACCGTGAATCTGGACAATGTAACGATCTCTGGTTCCGGCAGATACGGCATCAAGGTCAAAGGTACCCTGAACATTTCCAACACCGTGCACAATGACCACGCTCTGTTCATCAGCGGCTCTGTGGATCACGCCATCGATGTGGAAAATGGCGGCAAGGTAGTCTGTGACTTTGAGAATGTCCCTGCAGGTACTTATGTGATCCAGCTCCTCGAGAATATGAGAAAGGGTCTGAATGTCCGCAAAGGCGGTGACGCAACCCTTTCCTATGTCAGCGAAGAGAATTGATTATTTGCCGTTTCTATGGTACAATGGGATACATCAAGGGTATGAAGGAGCAAATATATGGAAATGAACGAAATTGTACAGAAAACAAAGCTCTATTTACTGGATATGGACGGCACTCTGTATTTGGGTGACCGCTTGTACCCCTTTACCATAGAGTTTTTGCAGGCCGTTCGGGAAAGCGGCGGGCAATACCTGTTCATGACCAACAATTCTTCCAAGAGTGTGTCTGCGTACATTCAGAAGCTGGCGAAATTTGGCATTGCCGCTACCAAGGAGGACTTTATGACCTCCTCCCAGGCAACTGCCTACTATCTGAAAAAATACCATTGGGGGAAGACCCTGTATTTGTGCGGCACGGAATCCTTTAAACAGGAGCTGGAGGAACAGGGCTTTACGGTATCTTCTGATATTACCAAAACGGAATGTATCGTCATGGGCTTTGACACGGAGCTGACCTTCCAGAAGCTTCACGATGTGTCCTATTTGCTGCTGACCCAGCCGGAGCTGCCCTACATTGCCTCCAATCCCGATTTGGTCTGTCCCACGGAATTTGGCAGCGTACCGGATTGCGGCAGCGTTTGCCACATGATCTACAATGCCACCGGCAAAAAACCGGTGGTCATCGGTAAGCCTGAGCCTTTGATGCCCCAGCTGGCTATGGATAAAATGGGGGTCACGCCGGAGGAAACCTGCGTGATCGGTGACAGAATTTATACGGATATAAAAAGTGGATTGAACGCCGGAGCCAATACCATTTTGGTCATGTCCGGTGAAACCACTCCGGAAATTTTGGCACAAAGCCCCCAAAAGCCGCATCTGGTTTTACAGGATGTAGGTCTGCTGATTCCCCAATTAAAGGCGAAGATATAAAATTAAGCGCGTTGCAAATTTGCAACGCGCTCAATTTTTATCAATATACTGCCTTGGTCACAATAATATGTGATGCGTAAGGATTAAAAATACAAACAGTTATTGTAGCGGGTGGGAAGCCCCTCGCGGTATATATGGGAATCGGAGGATAGAGTCAGGATCTTGGGAACGGCATATCCGCCTTTATCCTCAAACTCCACCACAGTAAAGCTGGAGTGACACAGATCGAAATGGCTGCAAAACTGGGGGTAGGGGATATCCAGCAAGCAGCTTAAAAATGCCAACCCGAAGCCCTGGTGGGCAAACACGGCAATGCGCTGATCGTTGGGAGCGGTGACCTGATACTTACCGGTGTATCGAATATGCTGATAGCCCAGCGTTTGCAGGAAGGCATCTGCTTCGGTATAAATACGCTCCACACCCTTTTGGAAAGATAGGTTGGAGAAGGCGGGGTGGGAGTACCACTGATCCCCCAGGCTCCGAATTTCCGGTGTATTGAACAGCATGATGGATTTCCGGTCGTGGAATACCCAGGTGCGCCCGTCACCCTTGGGTACGGTAAAATCCTTCCATGCCAGGTCCTCGTGGGCAAACGGAAGCAGCTGCGGCTCTTTTTTCAGCAGCTCGCAGGTGGGCTTTGCGGTCATAAGCGCCCGGTTGGAGTAAACGCTGATTAATTCTACCACCCTAAGGCTATTTATGGTATAATAGAGAAAAGGGGTGTTTTAAATGGAAAAAC
>JAZNHQ010000089.1:0-8889 GCA_045577035.1 Faecousia sp.
TCACATCCAATGTGAATTCGGACCTTTGGGAAGCTGATAGCTTTTGGGGTGTTTCCACCGTCAAAGTCGGTTCAGAAGCGGTAGGGTCTTTATCGCACCGCACCAGCAGTAATAGTGCTACTGCTATCAGGACGCAGGCACCGATGATCCACGGCCATCTTTTTTTGATAAATTGCTTCATGGGAACACTCCTTTAAGAAAGGGCGGGGATATGCCCCCGCCCATCGGTTGAATTACTGATTTGCGGTAATGGTTGCGGCCTTGGTGACCACAATATAATCACTCTTGTTCACAAAGGCTTCCACGATACCCAACGCATCAAAGGTGTTGATACGGCTGTCGCCGTTGACATTCATGATAAGGATCTCGTCATCGGTTGGTTCTTCGCCCTTGCGCAGCCAGGTATCTACCGCCGCCAGCGCATCCTGTGCATTGATCACATCATCACCGTTGGTGTCACCAAATGTGAGGGCAGCAGCGTTGCCGCCGGGCATGGAGAAGTTGCTTTCGCTGACAAAGTTTTCCATGGCAATGGTCTCATCCACCAGTGCCACATAGGTTGCGATACCGGTCTTTGCAGTGATCTCAGCGCTGTACTTGAATTCGATGGTGTTGGTGCCATCGTTATAGATCAGCTTGGTGCCGCCGGCAATACCGGTAACTGCCACAGCAACTGCCTTTTTGGTGGAGGGAATCAAATCCACATCATCACCGATGTACAGGCACTTGGCGCTGAAGGAAATGCCCTCAACCACATTGACACTGCCGCTTGCGGTATCGGTGTTTACAACCACCATAGCTGCCTCATCCTCAGAATCAGAGGTCAGCTTTACAGACATACCGGAAATGGCAATGTCCAGCTTGGTGCCACCGGCAGCACCGTCCGCCTTGAAGCCGATGGTAAACAGCTCTGCAGGGAATTCTTCGCCGGTAACAGTCAAGGTGTTGTGATTATTGGCATCAAAGTAGACCACACGGAGCTTGCCGGTTTCGGTCTCCAAATTCCAAACGGCTTCGCCACCGCCGAGCCGATCGCTTGCGGTCACATCGGTAACGGTCACACCGGCCGGAACGGTCACAATAAAGTCGATCAGCTTATAGCCGGCCTCGTTATCCCACTTGTTGATACTGATGACACCGTTAAAGCTGTCACCTTCGGCACACTCTGCAGGCAAACTCAGCGTTGCAGCCATTTCCTTGGGAACAGGGGCATCAAAAACCACATCGGAATAGTCGTACAGGTCTGTCTGGCCGTTGATAAAACGATCGTACGCAACCAGAGCATAGCAAGACTGATCGGTAGCCATAGCATTGGAGCCTGCACCAACCACATGCTGGAAGGTTGCGGAGTCGGGCAGGTAGTGGGAAAGAAGTGCGTCTACAACAGAGTTGCCGTTCTTAATGAAGCGGCTGTCGGTGTCGGGATTGATACCCCAAGCAGTGGTGGCCACAATAACCCAAGCGCAGCTTTCGGAGCATTCCGCACCGCCGGAAGCAAAAGCGCCATTGTCGTGCTGCATTGCAGACAGGCAATCGAACGCTTCACCGCAGGCTTCTGCCACAGCTGCCTGGTCACGGTAGGGGTACAGTGCAGTCAGCGCCATACCGGTAATATCGGGGTCAGAAGCAAGGGCCTTGTTTGCCATCAAAGACCATCCACCGTCATCGTGCTGCAGGGACAGGATGGAGTCTACGCACTGCTGACGAATGGTAGCATCCGTGGTGGCGTAGTTATGGGAATCCAACGCGATCAGCGCCCAAATAGTGCCGTTGATACCCTGCTTTTTGATCCAAGAAAAGCCGTTTGTGCTGTAAGCTTCCACCAAATCCCAGTCACCCACGCAGGTAGCATCCATGCCGATAGCAGACAGGGCAACGATCAAACGGGAGTTATCGGTAGATTTATTCTTGTGCAGCGCACCGCCCATGTTGACGGATGCTGCAGTGGTGTTGACTGTCTCCACAATGCGGTCATAGTAGCCTGCAAAGTAAGCGTTGTCTTTTGCATAATAGCCGCCGCGGGCAAGGCTAAATACTGTCCACTCGCCGGCAGTGGTGCCAAACGCAGGTTCGGTAACCGTTGCGGCCAGCTGTGCCATGGTAGCGTCCAAAACCGTGCTGACATCCTGGGGCTGACGGGGCTCTTCGGGGGCAGGCTGCTCATCGGCCTTTACAGTAACGGTGGCATAGGCCGGAGAAGATACGATATCTTCCGGTGCCGCATCCATACCGTAACCGCCCTCGCACCACAGATGATAGGTTCCCGCTTGATCGAAGGTAAGCTGGGCGCAGCCGTTCTCGTCGGTTGTGACCGTGCCGTCAGCGGAGCCAAAGGAGGTTCCGTAGGAAATATCGTAATATGCCTCCTGGGCAAGCACAGGAGAGCCATCTGCCATATTGCTGTAGGAGCGCAGCAGCTTTACAGAAACCGCTTCTCCGGGGGCGGCAGTATAATTGTGGGTAAAGCTATCCCGGTCGTCGGCAAACAGATGGAAACCTGCAGCACTGTCCCACAGGAAGGCAAAGCTGGTAAAGCTGGCAATGTCCATAAAATCACCGGGTTCCAGAACGATATGGTCGGAGGTTGCACCCACAGTAAAAGCGGAGCTTGCAGACAGTTCCTCGTCCACAGGGAACTCACCGTTCAGAAAGTAGTTCAGGTTCTCGGTAAATCCAAAAATACCACCCTGGAAATAGGAGCTGCCCGCACCACCGGTGAAGGTAACATCACTCCAGCTTCCACCGTAAATATTCTCATGGGCATAAATAATCAACTGCAAGGCAGTGATTTCATAGTTGCTATCACCGTCGGGATCATACAGGTAATCGCTCAACCCGTATTCTTCCAGGTCGATGGATGCAATCTCATCAAAAGACACGGGGATGTACACAATGGGTTCGCCATTTTGGCCTGTAATGTACTGGCCGTCAAAGCTGACGGAGATGTACACATACTGACCTTCCGTTGCGAAGGCAGTTGCAGGCAGCAGACCCAACACCATAACAAGGGCAAGGATCATGCTTAAAACTTTTTTGGTAATTCGCATTTCAGTTCGTCCTTTCTGATTTGTTTGGGGCAATGTGAGCATCGCCTCCTACATGCTTTTCCTTGGGCTGCTTCAGCCCGGCAGACTCCAATGCGCGGGGCCAGGGGCCAAGGTAAGCCTTGATCTGGGCGCAAGCAGCACTATCGAAGTCCTTTTTCGTTGGAAGCCTTCCAAGTTCTACATATTTTTGTCGCAGAAGGTCCTCCGCCCAGGCCTTCTTCTCTTCCGGTGTCACTTGCATCCCTCCTTTACGGTTTCGTGGTTTTCCCGCAAACAAAAAAGTGCAACCAATTTATCCTCAAGTACGGATAAATTAGGCTGCACTCTCCTGTCAAAGCGTGATAAACCCAAACGATAGGTTAGGCTCTCTGACTTATGGCAAGGGGGATGCCAAACACAGCAATGGACGGTTGTTCCGGTTTCCCACCGGATCACCTTGGCCTATCGTATCAGCAATATTCAATTGGTGTGCAAAAAACGAAAAGCTGCAGCAACCCTACATTGAGCCGCTGCAGCCGTTTTTCCGCAACAAAAAATCACAGGTTCCGTACTTGCAGACCCTAGTGTTTTCCCACATTTAAGCAGTTCTCCTGACTTGCGCTTCTTCGATTCTCTAAGGCCTTCTCAGCTTTCGCCAATGACCGGCTTTCGCCAAATAGAGAACCTCCACGCATACAGTGGCGGTACCGTCCGGGATTCTCACCCGGTTTTCTATTCTCCCGTGGAGCTGTTACCGCTTCCACAGGCACTTAAACGGAATATTTACTTGCACCCATAGAATACCACTGTTCCTGCCGTTTGTCAACCGGCAGATTGATCCCCCATAGTAAAACCCTGAGCGCTGCCGGTGGCAAGCTAGGACTCTTTATTTTGAAATTTATGTGGTTTTCTTTCTAAATCTGTGCTATAATACGAAAAACTAAACATTACTGCCACCGGGTAGTGAAATGCATTGGCATTCGTTTACACATCGTTAGGTCTTAGAAGATGTGTTTGCGGATGCTTATTTTTTTGGAGGTTTATATGAAAACAATACGCACCTATTTTTCTAAAACCGAGCTTATTTTATGGTCGTTGTCCGTTCTGTTTATTATAGTATCTTTATGACTTTCTATTTTTAACCAGCGCCAAAAACGCGGACAGCATAACCAGGCTCTCATTGATTATGACTGCAATCGAGCCGTTATGTATTCCGTAAAACAGCATGCAGGCAGATGTGGGAAAACTCATAAGCCGTAAGACCTTTGGTTTTCCGATCCAAAAACCGACCACCGAAAGCACGGAAGTTACCGCAGGAAAAATACTGAAGATATCCTGCCAGGTAATGGCTGTACAAACCACGCTGGCCAGTATGAACAACACCAGGACACGCTTGGTTTTCACGCCGCGGCGCTCGTTGCAAAACAGCACAATTTCCCGAATCAGCGCAACTCCGGAAACTGCCGCACCGGTATAGCCGCCTATCAAGGCATAGTGCACGATCCACAACACATCCGTGAGTCCCTTGTTTAGCAACAGACCTTTTTCCGTCTTTTGCTGATAGATCAGCACCGATGCGACGATTGCTGTATATCCAATAATCTCTCCAATCATCTTCATCGGATATTCCTCATTGGGTCAGCACCCAGCCCCAGGGTTCAATGGTATGGCCGTCAAAGCTGACTGGCTGGGCATTGAAATTGCCGATCATACGGGTGCCGTCGCAGTACACCGCTTCCTCCACCCCGTTTTCATGGAAAATATAGTCCTTCATGTAGCTTAACTGCAGATGCGCCATCTGTGCATATTTTTCCGCTTCCTCCGCAATCAGGGCTGCGGCATAGTGCATGGAGGCGTTGTCCGTAGCCACCAGGTCAATATCTCCCATCCAGTTGGGCTCGCCATAGCGGAACTTGGAGTGGAAATAGAAGGAAGGTCTGCCACCACGCATATAGAAGGTCAGCCGATCCTTTGGAGGCTTGATGGGATAGTTTACCGTAGGGCTGGTGGGATTATACATCACAATTCCGTGATAGGTCAGCTCAAAGAAAGGCACCAGAGTCTCAGTCACCGGAATCTGCTTTTTTCCAAAGCCATCGCCAAAGGAAACATACAGCCCATAATCCATCTCTTTCAGAGCAAAGTCCATACATCCCTCTGACGAAAAACCTCCAAACAACTCCTTGGTAAAATGAATATTTTCCTGCGCCAAGCGAATACCCTCTGCCGTATTACAAGGATGCTCCTTCGAACAGCAGGTATCCGGAACCACGATAGAAATTACATCGGTAAAATGCAGACCGTTAAGACCCAGCTGTGCCACCTCCGGCAGATCCCGCATGGCATTCTTCAGCTGCTTTTCCAGGCACACATGGTAAGCATAGCCACCGCTATAGTGGCCACACTGGAAATATTCTCCATCCCGGTCAACCACAATATCGTCCCACGTGAAGGTATCTGCCACCTCCACCGCATCGATGGTGTTGGTATGCAGGGAAATACGATAACCCAGACTTTTGACATAGTCAATGGTCTTTTTCAGTTCCTCCATGCCTCCCAGCTTTTCTTCCGGGGGCATCAACTGCGGAAAGCGTCCATCGTGGCCACTCTTATTCCAGCCAACCAGCTGCAGCTCCACACCTTCAACACCGTGAGTCTTCAGAGCATCGGCAATATCACGGACACGGGCAAAAGTAACTGCCACATGCATCTCCGGCTCATTTTCCGGGGTCTGATGTAAAACCGGAGAGGGAGATTGCTTCCACCCCATACGAATTCGGATCAGCGGATACTTGCGGGCATACTCTGCGGCAGGGTTCTTGCACTTTGCGCTCAGCGGAACGATCTGCCCCTGCTCCAAACGGAAATTCCGCTCAGCAGCAGCAAAGTCACCCAGAGTAGCATCCTCCTTCAGCGGTAAGATCATCACACGAATATCGTCATACACGGGATCATTCTTTGTAAAATCAAAGATCGTCTCCACCGCATAGCCACCGTTTTCAACAGAAATGGAAAACGCGTATTTGTAATTGCGCTCGATGCGCACCAAAGCCGCGCCTTCTTTTGTCTTGAAGCCATAGCAGGACATAATGGGGGCCTCGTATTTGTAGACTGTATCCTCCCTGGGGAGAAAACGCACCATTAGATCGCCGGACATTTCAATATTTCTCGGCATAATGAAGAAACCCTCATCGCCAACATTGGCTTTGGCAAGCTCCGGCAGCAGGCGCAGGGTCTGCACGCCCTGGAGCATTTCTTTTTTAAAGGTTAAAAGATAACCTTCTTTTATTTTCTCCATTGTGGGAATATGGATTTTCCCCGTATTATCCACTGCATTGAATAAAGATGTATTCATATCAGCACCTCTTTTGTTGAATTTTACATATTTATATTATCAATAATTCCTGTTACAATATAGCTACATTCTCAAGGAAAATGTTTCAATTTTAAAGGTGGTATACCTATGCTTCTTCAAGATTGTAATCCATTTATCCGTGCTGCACAGATCCAGCCCGCCATTTTGGAGCGAACCGGTCTGCGCAAAGCCTATGACTACCGACTCTTTTACATTCTGGAACATGAAGGCAGCGTTTTGATCGAAGATCAGAATTATCCCATCCAACCGGATTCGGTGATCATCATCCCACCCAATACCGCTTATGACTTTCAGGGACAGCTCAAGGTCGCCGTTCTGAACTTCGATATTACCAGGAGCTTCGCTGACAGAACACACCCCCTGTTCCCGCCCCGTGTGGCAGAATTTGATCCAAGCCTATTTTTTGAAACAAAATTGTTGGAAGGATTTGACCGACCTCTGGTGTTGCACACAAACGGCAGCATCCAGAGCAGCATCCTGCAAATCGTTTATTATTTCAATTCCCAAGGGCCATATACCGATGCCAAAGCCTCGGCACAACTAAAGCTGCTTTTTGCTGAGCTTTTAACCGAAAACGAAGACCCAAAGAATAAAAAGACAGAAAAGATCCTTATCTATATCCGCATGCACGCCGCCTCTATCCGCAGCAACGAGGATGTGGCCCGTGCCTTTGGTTATCATCCCGTGTATCTGAATGATCTGATCAGGGACTCTACCGGGAAAACCCTTCATGCTGTGATCACCGACGCTAAGCTGCAAACAGCCTGCCACTGTCTGACAGACACAGATGAGTCTATTGAAGCCATCTCCTGTCTTGCGGGATTTTGCTCCCGTACACATTTCTGTACCTTATTTAAGAAAAAGCTGGGACTTTCCCCAGCACAATACAGAAAACGCCATACAAAACAGTCCTGACCGGCTCGGTCAGGACTGTTTTGATGTGAGGGACGGGTTTCTGTCCCTCAGGAGGCGAAACGCCTCCCCTACGATTAAAACAATGTGGTTATCCAATAAATCAAACCATACACCACACTTGCACTAACGCCGTATAGAATCACCGGGCCGGCAATGGTGAAGATCTTTGCACCTACGCCCAGGATAAAGCCTTCGGTTTTGAACTCCACCGCCGGGGCGGCAATGGCATTGGCAAAGCCGGTGATTGGCACCAGCGTACCTGCACCGCCGTATTTGGCAATATTATCGTACAAGCTAAATCCGGTCAACAGTGCGGACAAGGCAACCAATGTCATGGACATGACTGTGCCTGCGTCTTCCTTTTCCAGGCCCAAGGCCAAATATCCGTTCATGATCAGCTGGCCGATGGCACAGATCAGTCCACCGATCAAAAAGGCGTTCAGACAGTCCTTCCAAATGGGCGATTTAGGCGCCATATCCTTTAACAGCGCACCGTATTCCTTTTCCGTCATACAGATCCCTCCAAAGCTATTTTGCGTAGGTTTTCTCAAAATATAAAACAAAAATTCATATTTATCGGGCCGTAGTACGGCCGGACAATGCGCGTCAAGCTGGGCGGTTATCGCTACGCCATTGGGTACCGCCCGGTATCTTTCTTGCCTCAAAACCCTTAAGATCATTGGGCTATATCGTTACCGGGCGGGTATGGGCAAAAACGATTTTCTCTCAGGGTTAACGCGTATTGGGGTGAAGCGCCCTTGCGCTTCAAATTGGAATTTGTTTGCACTTACGGGCAGCGAACATTACTCTTGTATTATGGCTAAAAATATGGTAGAATATATAGAATTGTTAAGCCAATTACCTTTATGGAGGAAATATTATGTCAACCTTAGTGGAAGAAATCAGCCGCCGCCGGACATTCGCCATCATCTCCCACCCGGACGCCGGTAAAACCACCCTGACGGAAAAGTTCCTGCTTTACGGCGGTGCTATCGCCCAGGCAGGCGTGGTCAAGGGCAAGAAGAACTCCCGCGCCGCCACCTCCGACTGGATGGAGATCGAAAAGCAGCGTGGTATTTCTGTGACCTCTTCCGTTATGCAGTTCCAGTATAACGGCTTCTGCATCAACATTCTGGACACCCCCGGCCACCAGGACTTCTCCGAGGACACCTACCGCACCCTGATGGCTGCGGACTCTGCTGTGATGGTCATTGACGGTGCCAAGGGCGTGGAGCCCCAGACCCGGAAGCTGTTCAAGGTCTGCGCCATGCGGCACATTCCCATTTTCACCTTTATCAACAAAATGGATCGTGAAACCAAGGATCCCTTCGACCTGCTGGATGAGGTAGAGCGTGAGCTGGGCATTGAGACCTATGCCATGAACTGGCCCATCGGCTGCGGCAAGGATTTCCAGGGTGTCTACGACCGGGAAAACAGCCGTCTGCTGTTCTTCTCCGGCGTCAGCGGCAAAAACCGGGCTGACAACCTGTCTGTAGACCTGTACGATCCCCAGGTTCCCGAGCTTTTGGATAGTGATGCCAAGCACCAGCAGCTGATCGACGATGTGGAGCT
>JAZNHQ010000090.1:0-20825 GCA_045577035.1 Faecousia sp.
TCAGCAATGCCGTTTTCAGCTTCTTCGTAGCGGTTCTGACGGGTGTAGGAGTCGATGGTGGAGGGCAGCAGGTCTGCCTCGCCTTCCTTCTCCAGGTACTGCAGCAGCTTAATATGCTCCTCAACAACGGGAACACCTGCACGGGGCTGCACCAAGGTCTTCTTGGCGGCCTTGGCTTCCAGCAGTTTCTTGGAGAAGCTGCGGTATTCGGGCATAGCCTTGTGGTAAGCAATGGCCTCTTCCAGGTTCACATCCTTACCGGTGGGCCACTGGGTCAGGACTTCCTGGCGCAGGGCTTCAAATTCAGCATCAGGGATTCTTTTATTCTGGATCTCCATAATATTCAAGCTCCTTTTTCATAATTCGAAGTGCCGTCTGGGGGTAATGGGTGGAAAGCAATCCCATGGCGGCCATAATGTACTTTCTGTCCACCCATACGCCTGCCTTGCGGGGGCGCAGGGATGCGGGCTGTGCCGGGGAATACAGGGCATGTGCCGCAATTTCCGCCGTACGCCGGGTGTGGATCAGGCTGCCGCCGGTGACCACGATCTGGCCCACCTTGGTCAGATTCTTGCCTTCCTGTACGAAGGTCTGACCCATCATAGTATAGGTCTCTTCAATGGTACCTGCGTGGCGGCGGACTGCCTCTTCAATGGCCATGGAGGCCAGGGCATAGTCCAGCTGCTCCAATTCATCATTGCCGTCGGGAACCTTGTCGGTGTTTACCTTCAGATAATCCACCAGCTCCTGCACCCTGGCCGCCGACAGACCGGAAAGCTGCGCCACCCGGTCAATACCTACCGCATCCACGATTCCCTGGATGCTGTAGCGCATACCGATGTCGCCTTCCACAGTCCGCTTGGCATATGGCTCGGGCAGGCCCTTGAACACGGTATTCATGTGTTCGGGCATGCCGTCGGCAATGGAGTAAATGTCAGTGGTGGCGCCGCCCACATCCACGGCTACCAGCTCACCGATGCCGCTCTCTCCCTCACAGCCCTGTGCCAGCAGCTCCATTGCCTGCAGCACCGCAGAGGGGGTAGGCATCATAATATCGTCCAAAAGCTCCGCCGCAGCGCTCAGACCCTTGGCCTGGACAATGCGGTTCAGGAAGATCTCCCGGATCTGCTTTTGGGTTTCCTCGATTTTCAGAACACCGAATTTCGGCAACACATTGGGGCAGATATAAACCTCACAGTCTGCCAGGATCCGCTGACATTCCCGGGCAGCGGTACGGTTACCTGCCACCACAATGGGGAACTTGGGCTCCATGGACGCCAGCATTTTGGCGTTATGCAAAATGCACTCCGTGTTGCCGCCATCGGTGCCGCCAACCAGCAGGAAGATGTCGGGCTTGGCCTGGCGGATGTCGTCCAGGTCGTCCTCGGTCAGCTGGAAGGCATAAATGCCCACCACCTTGGCGCCTGCGCCAAGGCTTGCCAGCTTGGCAGCCTCACCGGTCAGCTCCGGCACCAGTCCGCTGGTAACCATACGCAGACCGCCGGCTGCGGAGGAACAGGCATAGGTTTCCGCATATTCCAGCTTGCCGGTTTTTTCCTGCAACAGGGTAAGGGCATTGTTCAAACCGTCGTTGATGTCAGTTTGAATGGTGGTGAAGGACTGGGCTGTGCCCAAAACGGTCTCGCCGTCCAAATCCACCGCTGTCAGCTTGGTATATGTACTGCCGAAATCAATCAGCAAGACAGGCTTCACGCAGTCTCACCGTCCATGTGCAGCAGCTCACGCAGTGCCTCAATGGTAGTCTCAGGAGCAGTGCCGGGAGGGAAGGCACGGTCATAGCCCATGTCCTTGAAGCGGCGCTCCACTTCCTCAAACTTCTGCTTGCCGATAACGATGTTGCCGCCAACCAGCAGGGGGATACCCTTCAGACCGGCCTCATCGCACTTTTCACGCATGCCACGGCAGTCCAGCTCGCCCTGGCCGTACAGGGAAGAGATGACGATGGCATCGGCATTGGATTCGATAGCAGCGGCGATGTACTCCTCCTGGGAGACCATAACGCCCAGATTGACTACCTCAAAACCGGCCTCGGTAAAGGCATGGTAGAGGATCTTGTTGCCCACGGCATGAACGTCAGCTCCGATGACGCCAATGACAAGGACTTTCTTTTCTCGGTTCTCCATGATTGCACCTCGTATTGTTAAAATTTTAGCTTTTGGTTGCGCATAGTTTTACTACTATATCTTATAATGTTCTAGTCCTTTTGTCAACAAAGAATTATACAAATTCCTCCAGAAACAACTATTTTGTCCTTTTCTACAAAAATTGCGAAGCAAATACCTCCATTTGGCATTCTACATTTTGCATTTTGCATGATAAAGGGGCTGTCTCACTCGGATAGGAAATTTTAAATTAACACCGTAGGGACACCCCTCTGGGGTGTCCGAAATAAAAAACCGGCTCAAATGAGCCGATTTTTATGGATATAGGTATTTCTCGCGGACACCCGAGGACGGGTGTCCCTACAAACAATCATTTTCAGGCAGCCCCTTGTATCAAAACAGGTTGCCGTTTTCGTCAAAGGCCAGTTCATAGGGCTGGCTCAGCAGCTGCATATTGTCTTTCATTTCCGGGATCATGGCTTCAGAAATTTCAAATTCACTCAGTTCCAAAGTATTCTTGATTCGGATGATCCGGGGATTTTCTTTATCGATCCGGTGGCAGGTGCGCACGCACAGACCCATGGTCGAGCGGTCGCTGTCCATGATCACCGGCACCTTGGCAAAGCCCAGGGAGGTGGAGGTAATGGAGTTGGGATAGACCATATCCAGATCCAGCTGATCGTACAGCCGCTGGCTGATCACATCTGCCGCGCCCATGCCGTAGCCATTGCCGTGGGTTTCCTCTGTCAGGGACAGAATACACCGCCGCTGGGCCTGGATGCCGCCGGTCATACCCGGTGTAGCAAACACGCCGGTAATATTGGGATCCATGCCGCAGCCGCTGATATTCTTACCGATCTCATCCACCACCAAAACATCGCAGCTTTCAAAGCCCAAAGAGGGCATATATGCCGCTGCTGCCTTCAGAAGCTCCGGCTCCCGGTCGATGATTTCCTGGGGCGTCAAGGCGTGGAGCTGTACGGTCTTATCGAAGGCATTTTCCAAAATGCCCAAACCAAAAGCAATGGGTGCATTGGCCAGAATGGCCTTGCCGAACAGGGGTACCATATGGTGCATCCGGGGGAAGCCGTCTGCATGGCAGACCTCAGCACCCTTTTGCTTTGCCAGGCCAATGGCCATCATTTTCATGAGGCCGCTTTCGTATGTACCCCGGAACGAGGTATGGGGCTTAATGCGGTTAATGAGAATAATAGCATCCGCCTGGGCGGCGTAATGGTCAATATGTACCGGGTGGCCTTCCTCGGTAGTGCCAATGCAGGCAGTTTCCATAGAGGATCGGATAGGGCAGCCAATGGACTGCTCTGTAATGCCAAAGGAAGTCAGCACATCCAGCTGACCCTGGGCGGTGGCACCGCCGTGGCTGCCCATGGCAGGAATGGCAAAGGGGTGCGCCCCCTGCTCCTTGCAAAAATCCGCCACCGCCTTGGTAATGGCCACAATATTGTCAATACCCCGGCTGCCGCAGGTCAGGCACACCGACATTCCGGGTTTGATGGTTTCAGCGATCTCGGAACGGAACAGCTGCCGGCGCACCGCCTCCGCAATCTGCTGGGCGGAGATAGCGGCTGTATCAAATTTCTGCCGGATCTTCACAAATCTGGGCAGCTGCACATTGCCGATCAGCTTTCGGATGGTATCATTCATTGGGTATTCCTCCCACATATAAATCTTACATTATTATAACTTCTGTCCACTTCTCTGTCAATTGACCGCACAGTAGAAAATGGTACAAATTGGGTGGAAATGTGCCAAAACAGCCTTTTTCGGTCAATTGCAATTTCTACATACCCATGATAAAATACAAATATTACATAAAAAGAAAGGGGTATCCCCTATGACAATCGCCGAGCAAGCTTATGCCTTTCGTCTGAACGGTCAGCCTACAGAATGTATTTCCTACGGTCACGGTCACATTAACACTACCTACAAGATCACTACCGACACCAAGAAAGAATATGTGCTGCAGCGGATCAATAAATTTGTATTTAAAAATCCCACCCAGCTCATGGCCAATGTGAGTGCCGTAACGGAGTTTCTGCACAAGAAGATCAGCAATCCCCAAGGTGCACTGCATTTGATCCCCACCCTGCAAAACGGCTATTATCACCAGGATTCCCAGGGTGAGTTTTGGCGTGTTTACGATTTTTTCAACGGCTTCTGCCTGGATGCGCCGGAAAGTGACCAGGATTTCTATCAGAGTGCTTTGGCTTTTGGCAAATTCCAGGAGCTGCTGTCGGATTTCCCTGCAAGCACCCTGTTTGAGACCATTCCCAATTTCCACAACACCCCGGACCGTTTCCGTCAGCTGAAGGAGTCCATTTCCCTGGACACGGTGGGCCGCTGTGCATCTGCTCAGAAAGAGATTGAATATGCCCTGTCGCTGGAAGAAAAAGGCTCCATGATGCAAGCCATGCTGGAAGCCGGACAGCTTCCTCTGCGTGTGACTCACAACGATACCAAGCTGAACAATGTTCTGCTGGACAGAGATACCCGTCAGGGATTGTGCGTGCTGGATCTGGACACAGTCATGCCCGGTCTCAGTGCCCACGATTTCGGCGATTCCATCCGTTTCGGTGCTGCCACAGCCGCCGAGGACGAGCCGGACACCGACAAGATGCAGCTGGATCTGCATTTATTTGAGGTCTACACCCGCGGTTTCCTGGAAGCCGCACCCTCCCTGACCGACAAGGAGGTAGAGGTGCTTCCCCTGGGTGCGCTGACCATGACCCTGGAAGTCGGTATTCGTTTCCTGAAGGATTATTTGGACGGCGATCTGTATTTCCGGGTGGCATACGAAAATCACAATCTGATCCGCTGCCGTACCCAACTGGCATTGGTCGCCGATATGCTGAAAAAGTGGGATGAAATGAACGCCATCGTGCAGAAAATTTCTAAGGAATTGAGAAAATAAAATTCCTATTTATCGTTCCAAAGGCTCCCCTTGTAGGGGAGCTGTCAGCGGAGCTGACTGAGGGGTTAACAAGTTGGACTTGTGCAAGATTTCACAAAACCCCTCCGCCCCTTTGGGGCACCTCCCCTGCAGGGGAGGCAAAAAGGAAAATCTGAATTTGAAAGGATACGATAATGAACTACTTGGGTATCGAATTTGAAATGAAGCACTCCCCTGTCCTGGATCCCGGCTTCGTCCCCTTTGGGGTGTGGCGGCAGGCCTATCTGCAGGGTGCTGCCCAGCCCATTGCCATCGCCATTGAGCGAAACGATGCGCAAATCAGCGTCCACCACACTCATATCCACGGCACACCCAAAATGCAGGAAGCAGATCTGCGCTATGTGGAGCGGTATGTGAAATTCCTGCTGTGGTCCGTAGGCGGTTTCCGTATCTATATCTGCGGGTGCAGTTCCATTGCCAAGCAGCTGCAGGGTGTTTACAGTCCCACCGGCCAGCGGGCCTTTGACTGCGATTTCTTCCAAAAGCTATATGAGCGGCCTTTGGAGATCATTGACCTGCCCTTGAACGATTGCCCCAATGCCAACGAAACCCCCAAGTCCATGGGCGGCTACACCGATGGCTGCCGCATCGGCTTTGACGCAGGCGGCTCTGACCGAAAGGTTTCTGCAGTCATTGACGGTGAGTGTGTATATTCCGAAGAGGTGGTTTGGCATCCCAAGGTCAATGCCGACCCCAATTATCAGCACTCCCACATTTTGGAAGCCTTTCGAACCGCAGCCGCAAAAATGCCCCGGGTGGATGCCATCGGTGTATCCTCCGCCGGTGTGTTTATCGGCAATGCCCCCATGGTTTCCAGCATTTTCTACTGTGTCCCCAGAGATCGCTGGGACGAGGTTAAGACCGTATTTGACCGAGCCGCCGCAGAAATTGGTGATGTACCCATTGTGGTAGCCAACGACGGCGATGTAAGCGCCCTGGCAGGCGCCATGGGTATGGATCTGGGCTCCATTATGGGCATGGCCATGGGTACCAGCGAGGCGGTAGGTTATGTAAACCAAAACAAGCAGGTTTTGGGTTGGATCAACGAGCTGGCCTTTGCGCCTGTGGATCTGAACGAATCCGCCATGGCAGACGAATGGTCTACGGATCACGGCGTGGGCTGCAAATATTTCTCCCAGGATGCGGTAATCAAGCTGGCAAGCGCCGCAGGCATTGATCTGGATCCCGCTCTGACCCCCGCAGAAAAGCTGAAGGTCGTGCAGGGTCTTATGGAACAGGACGATCCCCGGGCTCAGGCTATTTTCCGGGACATCGGCATTTATCTTGCCTACACTGTAGTACTGTACGCCCAGTTTTATGAGCTGAAGCATTTGATGCTTTTGGGTCGTGTGATGTCCGGCAAGGGCGGCGATACCATACTGAGCACCTGCCGTCAGGTATTGGCCGATGCCTTCCCTGCTCTGAGCGAAACCGTCCAGGTTATGCTCCCGGACGAACGCACTCGCCGTGTGGGCCAGTCCGTTGCCGCCGCTTCTCTTCCTAGAGTACATTAAATTCGTATTTATCGCACACCCTTTGTAGGGACCGGCCTCCCGGACGGTCCGCAATCACGCACTGCGGTAACGGACCGTCGAGGACGCCGGTCCCTACAACGCATCGTAATGCCAAAGCGATAAATTGAAATTTGAAAGGAATATGATATGTTTTACAAAAATGCACGGATTTTTTGTTCCGATTTTCAATTCCATACCGGCGCTTTTGAGGTAACCGAGGATGGTCTGTTTGGACAGATCCTGCCGGAGCAGGTGCCGGACAACGCCGTAGATCTTATGGGAGCCACCGTAATCCCCGGCCTCATTGATGTCCATATTCACGGCAACTCCGGCGTGGACTTTTCCGACGGTGATCCGGATGGCCCTGTGCGTATGGCCAAGTACCTTGCCAAGAACGGCATTACCGGCTTTGCCCCTGCTTCCATGACCCTGCCCTATGAGGTTCTGGAAAAAGCCTTCGCCACCGCACGAACACTGGCCGATCACCGTCCCGACGACTGCGCCCGGCTGCTGGGCATCCACATGGAAGGCCCTTATTTCTCCGAAGCCAAAAAGGGCGCACAGAATGGCCTGTATCTGAAAAACCCGGATTTCGACGGCTTCCAAAAGCTATTTGATAGTTGCGGCGGCTTGGTGGGCATCGTAGATGTGGCTCCGGAGCTGCCCGGTGCGGAAGCATTTATTCAAAACGCCGCCAAGCTTTGCACCGTGTCCGTGGCTCATACGGATTCCGATTACGACCATGCAAAAATGGGCTTTGCCGCCGGCGCTACCCACCTGACCCATTTGTACAACGCCATGCCCTCCATTCATCACAGAAAGCCCGGCGTGATCCCGGCCGCAGTGGAGAATCCCAATGTGCGCGCAGAGCTGATCTGCGATGGACAGCACATTCATCCTGCCACCGTTCGGCTGGCCTTTGCCATGTTCGGCGCCCACCGGATGGTGCTGGTATCCGATGCTCTGCGCTGCTGCGGTATGCCCGATGGTGAGTACGAACTAGGCGGACAGGCTGTATTCCTCAAGGGCGGCGTAGCCAAGCTGGCAGACGGCACTCTGGCAGGCTCTGCTACAAATCTGTACCAGTGCATGTGCTATGCCATGGAATTCGGCATCCCGGAATGTGATGCCATCCGCGCCGCCACCTACAACCCGGCCTGCAGCCTGGGTGTACAGAACAAGACCGGCAGCATTGCCACCGGCCATTACGCAGATTTTGTGATCTGCTCCAAAGATTATAAAACCAAGCAAGCCTATATTGCCGGCAAACCTATCTGTTAATAATACTCCCCTTGGCAAACGCCAAGGGGAGTTTCTTGTTTATTTCTTACGGATTTATTCCGCCACAGTCTGGATGGCCTCTGTGGTCTCAGGGATGGATTCTTCCACAGCCTCAGTGGTTTCCTCCACGGGAGGCTCGGTTTCACCGGTGGTTTCCGGAACAGTGGTCTCTTCCGTAACCTCGGTGGTTTCCGTAGTGGTTTCCACCTGCCAGCTACCGCCGCGAATCACACTGCCTTCGTAGGTTTCCTGGGTCTCATACCACGCCCAGGTGGTGGATGCCAGACAAACCACACACAGCAACACGCTGCAGATCGAGCAGATCAGCACACGGGTCATGCACTTTTCTGTTACCTTATCGTCCTCGGGGACAGCCAACAATCGTTTCCAAAACTTCATCATGCTGCCCTCCTTTACGCCATGGGCGTGCCTGCCTGCTGGGCAAACACAGTAATTCCCATTTCCACAGTGGGTGCTTCGCCACGATGGTTAGCAGCATTATCGACCTCTTCCGGCATAAATACCACCAAGGCCGCATACCGGATCTCACCGGGTGCTACGGTAACCGTATCTATTGGGGAATAGGTATTCAAGCAGTAGCTTTCCATTTCTTCCGTTGCATTCTGGCGTGCCAGAGCACGATCCAGTTCAGCCTCGGTTGCGCCAAACACCACGCCAAAGCGCAGATAATCGGGCAGATGTAGGTTTTCGCCAGCCACATTCACGCTGTCCGTGTAATCGGTCATATCCACGGAAAGCTTATAGTTGAACGCCACATCTCCGTCATTTTCAATTTTCAAATAAACCGCCTGGGTATAGCCGGGCTCGTACAAAGCTTCATCGTTGAAGACAGCCGTATTCGCATCCACGGGGGTATACTGGGTAACCACATCGTTCTTATAAGATACATTCAGGTCCAGCATGCCCACCTGGAAGGAATTCCGGTCAGCTTCCGGCATATCTGTAAACCACGCAATGGTGGCGCCGGTTCCAAGTATTGCCCAAAGAATCAGCAGGCACAGGGAAAGTGTCAGCGCTGCCTTTGTATAAGGCATCTTTTTCACCGTAACTCCCTCCTTTCTTTTTATGCGTCAGGTTCTTCCTTTTTCTTTTTCTTCACAAACAGCAGGATCAAGATCGCCAGGATCACAGCAGAGCCTGCCAAAATACCAATGTACAATTCAACAGGGGTTTCATCACCGGTCTGAGGAGGCTTGGGATCCTCAGGCTCGATGGGATATTCCTCGATCATGAATTCCCAATCCAAATAGCCAACCGCGTCCTTAAACTCGTTGCCCAACTCCGTGGGAACATCCAGCAGCACATTCAGATCCACTGTGCCACCGGAGTACAGCGTACCCAGGTAGACCCAGTCGGTCAGCTGTGCGGTCTGATCCGCGGCGGCTTCAAACAGGATGGTATCACTGACCTGCTCCACTCGCAGCTGCAGCTTGGACAGGAACTCCACAGAGTCCTCATGAGCGCCCAGGGAGCGCATGTAAACCTTGATCTTGACCTTGTTGGATGCATCGTTGCGGATCTGGATCTGCTGGCTCAAGGTATCGCCGGGCATAACATCCTTAAAGTTGGGGAACAGATCGGTCAAGGAGTATTCGCTGCCGGGCTGGAAAATAAACTGTCCGGCATCGCCGCTATAGATCACATTGCCGTCCTCCGCAGAAGCGGTAAACGCCGCAGAGCACACAAAAACCAGCGTCAAAATAAGGGCTACGATTCTTTTCATAATCCGTCCTCCTTATTCTGCAGGCCAGCCGTCTGCATCCCAGGGATGCTCGGCAGGATTGTTTTCGCTCTGCAGGGCATAGGCCTTTACGGTCAGAGACATGGTTTGACCAATATTTTCAACACTCACATACTCGCCTACCACTTCCACCTGGGTAAACACAGGCTCGGTGATCTGGCCGGGCTGAAGAATGCTGTTATAGTAGATAAATCCATCCGAACCCACAGTCCAATCAGTGGTGTTCAGATCCACCTTCAGGCTTTCGGCACTGAGGGACTGATCCGTGCTGTCATTGACCAGCTTTACGCGCAGATAGAAAGGATGCCCGCTGACATTTTCGACGGTCACGATCTTATCTACCACATCGCCGGGGATCACGGACACACCCTCTTCGGGGAAATCCTGTCCGTCGGCGGTCTTTTCGTGGATGGCCAGTTCAATATTACCGGTAGTGACAACATTGGTTGCCGTACCGATCACGGAATAAAAGGCAAGCGTCCCAAAAGACAGTATTGCAATCAAAGCCACCGCCAGTGCTGCCACCAGCAGCTTCGTACGCAAACGCTTCACAGGCGCATCCTCCTTTCCTCTTCTAGACTAGTTGTGATTAGGGCATTACCAGGGCAAAAGCTTCCTGTGCGCTGTCGCCGGTATTGTCAGCCTGGACGGCCTCTGCAACGATATCCATGGTGAACATACCGTTCTCCAGAGTAGCGAAATCGTCCTGGTCCAGCTGTGCAGGGATCACCACATGGGTGAACAGGGTCTGGGTTGCATCGGGCTTCAAAATGCTGTTGAGGTAGTAAGTATAGGTTACCTTGCCATCAGCGGTGGTCTTGCCTGCAGCAGTCCAAACCGTGCTGTCGTAGCCCTTGTAGGTGCCGGTCAGATCGCCAACCAGTGCGTCCCATTCTTCGTCCACGGTCACCAGCACGCGGATGTACTGATCGTAAGAGCCGGTATTCTCCACGATGGGCTCCTTGACCAGCTCAGCGCTGGGATAAATGTCCTGATAATCGTAGCCGCCGTCAGCCACATCGCCTTCGTCCACAACGGTGTCGGGCTGGCCGTCGCCGTCAGTGTCCACATTCTCCTTGATGTCCACGGAGAAGATGTCATCGGGATCTTCGGTGGAGGTAGCCACATGGAACTTGTTGGTTACGGAATCGGAATCGGTAAACCATGCCAGGGTACCTACAGACAGAATTGCGATCAGGCACACAGCCAGTGCCAGGGTAACAATTTTCTTCTTGTTGAGCTTCATAATATATCCTCCTGCCTAATCAGGCATTAAAATCAGGAACATTGGGGAATGCAGCATTCAGAGCGGAGTCTGCGTCTGCAAAGCCCTGGGATTGCACGCCCTGGCTGGCAACCAGCACATGCACCTTCTGGGTCACATCGAAATCATAGAAATCAAAGGCATTGGTCTGCTCGTTCCAGGTGCAGAACTGGGGCTGACCGTTATTCTCCTTCATATCCACATTGGCGTTCAGATACACGCCCTCCAGCAGCACATCTGTGCTCTGACCCTGCTCCAGAGCCTGGGTGTAAGTAAAGGAATAGATGGTATACTCCACGCCGTCCACGACCTGGGTAGGCTGCGTGGTGTAGGTAACGGGAGTCCAGTTAGTAGAATCGCTGATATCCATGGTCAGGATCTGTGTCAGGGCTGTGGGCACTGCAATGTGGGTGCGCACATAGGCGGGATTCTTGCCGGTGGAGGTCACAGTCACGATCTTCTCCACATAGTTCTCGTCACTTTCGGGAGCAGAGGGATCTGCCACAGGCAGCAGGGTCTGATCCTGCTCAAAATCTTCCAGCTCGCCGGTCTGGTCATCGTGCTGCTGCTCGTTCTGCACGATCTTAACGCTGCCGACGGTAAAGGTGTTGGTTACCTGGTCGGTGCTGCTGAAATAAGCCAGCGTGCCGTAGGAAGCAATGCCCAACAGCAAAATCACAGCGCATACAATCAGTATTTTCTTCTTCATTGTGTTTCCTCCTTGTTTTCAGAAACAGGCTTTTTTTTCAGCAGATCCGGCAGGAATACGGCCGCCACCAGCAGCAAGATACCGCCAATGGCAATGTACATTCCCGGAGAGGTCTGCACAAAATCAGATACATAACCCAGCAGGGGGATGGAGAACACGGGCTTGCCGATCAAATTATTGAAATGGACCGGTGCGCCGTCCCGATGATCCAGGGCATCGCCCTGGGTGTAGAAGTAACGGTTTTCGCTGTCGATCTCCACCACACGGTGGGTGGCTACCACCAGATCCTCATTCAAAACAAAGGTAATGGGGTCGCCGACCTTGATGGCGTCGGGATCGGTTTCTTTTACATAGAGCAGATCGCCCTCAGAATAAGTGGGCTCCATACTGCCAGAAAGAACATTGTACACCTGTAAACCCACGATCCGGGCACCTACCAGCAAAATGGCGAAGATCACCACCAGGGTCACAAGAACGGTGGAAACGATGTTCCATATCTTTTTCAGATTTGCGGAGGTTTTCATTGGCCATCCTCCTTATTGTCGGAAAACTCAGCCATGATGTCGTCCAAGTTCAAATCATCCTCGGGAGAGTCGGTCTTCACAGGCTCCGGCATTTCGCTGCTGTCCGTGGAGCCGCCCTGCAGCTGTGCTTTCAGCCGCTTGAGCTCTTCCAGCATTTCCTCGGACTTCTTGCGCTCAGCCTCCAGCTCCTGTTTTTCCTTCTTGATATCGGCCATCTGCTGCGCCCGGTAGCGGCGGAACAAGACCACGCAGGTCACCGCCTGGTAGCCGATCAGCAGCAGGAAGGGCAGTAAAATGCAAATGATATAGCCGGGAGTGGTACGCAGGAAATTGAAAAATGTTCCCACATTGGGCAGTGCAAAGCAGTACTTGCCTTGAATATGCGCGTAACTGACCACTGCATCATCGCTGATGCCGGTAGAAGTACCGTATGTAGTGAAGCCGGGATTGCCATACTGATCTGTAGCCTTGCTGCGGATCTTATGGGTAATCACCTGACCTTTATTGTCCGGGTTCTCAGAAATGAAGGAAATAATGTCTCCTTCCTTCAAAGTGGTGGGATCCACTTCCTTGACAAGCACCAGGTCACCGGCATTAAAGTCCGTCTTGCTCATAGAGTCCGACAGAACAATATACGCCTTATATCCAAAAATATCCCGATCGTTGCGGCCAACTGTGTTCACAGACACGATGGTGAAGATCATGACACTTACAGTGAAAATAATCACCAGCCACACAAGGACTTTGGATGCAATATTCCAAAACTTTTTCATCAGTGACTCCTTCATCGTCACCCCAAAAGGGCAGACTCCCCCTATTACAGGGTATAAGCATACATCGAAATTATAGCGCAAAATCACAATGCCGTCAAGGGCTTTTCCCCACTCAAACAGATTTTATTCTATAGATTTGTTCACATGAACAAAAAAACACCTGTTTCCACCATTGTGACAACAGCAAAAACACGGCGAGCAAATGCTTGCCGTGTTTTTAATTGGTCTTATTCTGCAACGATGACCAGGTCGCCGTCCACCAGGGCTACCTTCATGCCCGCCTGAACAGCGGAGAAGATCACTGTGTAATCCACAGCGGCCTCAGTATCCACCGCGGAGATCACCGTACCGGTACCGGAAACCAGGCTGACGCCGATGCGGGCCATTTCCGTAATGCCGGAAGCCGCCAGCTGCAGCATACCAGCATTATCCGGACGGATCTCGTCCACCTGGGCGTTACCGCCCACATAGACATTCAGTGTGCCATTGTTTTTGAACAAGTAAATGCTCTGTACACTGTCAGCGCAGTCGCTGTGGACCCCGCTGACGGTGCCGCCGGTCATGGACATCTTGCCGGTCTTGCCGGATGCGGCACGCAGGAAGATATTGGCACCGTAATTGACAGCCTTGCCGTTTTCGATGCGGCCGCCGGTGATCTGGATATCGGTACTGTTGGGCAGACCGTAGATGTTACCGCCGCCGGTATAAACCGTCGTGCCGGTAGATACGCCGTCACGGATCAAGGCATCATCCTGGATCAGCAGCTTTCCAAACACTGCAAAGTTTCCGCCGGAGACTGCGTTACCGCCCTCCACAGTGCCGCCGCTGATGGTCACGGCGCCTGCGCCGGCAATGGCAATATTGCCGCCCTCCTGGGCCTTACCGCCGGAGATCAGACCGGCATACATCTCGAATTCGCCGTCCACACGGATATTACCGCCGGACTTTTTATTGGCACTGCAATCGCCGTCACGGATCACACCGCCGTACATATACATCTGGCCGCCCACAGTGCCGGTACCGCTGTTGGAAGTATAGGCGGCGCCCACCGCATGACCGATCAGATTGCCGCCATAGAAATAGAATTTACTTCCGCTGCGGGCATAGAAGATATGGGCATGGGCTTTGGAGGTGCCGGTGACCGTACCCGCATAGGTGCGAACAGTTTCTTCGTCCACTACCTCATCGGTATAGTCACAGTCACACAGATGCAGAGTGCCCTGGAAGTACAGGGTACGGGCATTATCGCCGTGAAGATTCTTGCCATTTAAGCACAGGCCAACGGTTTCCTCAGGCAAGGACGCAATAGATTTGGTCAGGGTAACATCCTCACTCAAATAATAGTTTGCGCCGGTAGCCAGATAATAATAGGTGCCATCTGTAGAAACAGGGCTGGAGCTGTCTGTAGCGTCGTCAAACATGCTTTGGGTCAGAGCGGTCCAGGTCACATTCTGGCAGGTATGCTCCAGCTCCTCAGGCAGGAACAGAGCGCCTGCGCAAACGCAGTGTTCCTGGTGCTCGGTTTCTTCCTCGCCACGGGGCTGAGATGCCATGTAGATCTCCTGTGCTGTTTCATCGTAGAACACATGCAGATCAGCCTGGGTGCTATGGAAGCAGCCGGATCTGTCTGTAGTGGAAGATGTAATCACACCGGCTTCGCTCATAGACAGGTGGATCTCAGAATCCTCTGCCAGATCCAGCAGTTCAATGTTGCCGACACCAGCCATAGCCAGTTCACCGTCAATGACGACTTTGCCGCCCAGCTTCAAGATGCAGTTGGATGCGGACAGATTGAAGTCCTGACCAGTGGTTTTGGCTGAGCCGCCGGTGATCACAGTGTCAATAATGGTAGTGGTCACAGGATTGTCGGCCTTGGTACCGCCCATGCGGAAGTTGCCGCCGGCACCGGTGGTTGCAGTACCGTTCTGAATGGTACATCCTACGAGGTTGACCTTGGCAGTCAGCGCAATCAGAATGTTGCCTGCGCTCTTAGCGTAGCCATTTTCCACCGTCACACGATACATATTCATGTAACCGGAGCAGGACAGGATACCGCCTTCCTTCACCGAGGTGCGATTGTCGGTATCGTTTCGCCGCAGAGTAATATTGTACAAGTTCAGGTGTGCGCCGCCGGTGCCGTGACGGATCAGGCCGCCGGCATTTCCATCATCAATACCGGGAGATTCCAGGCTGCCGCTATTGAGCGCATGATCGCAGATGTTCAGCGTGCCGCTGCCGGAATTCAGCCAGAACAGACGGCCGTCACCGGTAATCTTATGACCGTTCAGACAGATAGTGATGGTGTTGCCGCCGATCTGGTGTCCTGCAGTCTCAGTCAGATGTACATCCTCGGTCAGATAGTAGTTGCCGGACTCAGTGGGCAAGCTGTCTTTGCTCTCCCACGGCTGGTAGATGACGGTATTGCATTCATGTTCATAGAGGCCCTCAGCAGTATCACCGCATACGCAGTGTGCATGGCTATCCTCTCCGACATAGACATCCAGCTTCAGCTTGCCATTGACATGGCGGGCAATATAATTCTCATCCAAGCTGATGAAGCAGGCAGACAGGTCTTCCTGGCTTTCAGCAAACACGCCGGGCTTTTCCATGAGGATGCCAATGGAGGCTTCGCTTTGCAGCTCCTGCAGCTTCAGCGTTGCGCCGTCTTTCAGATAGGCTTTATGGATCTGTACCTTGCCGCCCACAGTAACGGCATCCGAAGCCACATAAACCTCGCCACCATTTCCGTCCGCGTCAGCCAGGATGCTGCCACCGAGCAGGTTTGCAACAGCATTTACACCGGTGGCGTACACAGAACCGCCCACCTCCGCATGGCCGCCTACGATATTGCCGCCATACATATTAAAGGTCTGGGTATACTGAGCGGATTGCATGATGATCAATGCGCCGCCGCCATTGGTGCCGGTGGCTTGCTTGGTCAGCTTGCCTCCCAAAATCGTACCGCCGTACATATTCATGGTAGAGGATCCCTTATCCGCTGCATTGCCAGCATCGTTGGCAACTGCGCCTACGCCGCCCCAGTAGTTGACGGTGCCGGTATAGGCAGTGGACAAGGTGCCGCCAAACAGGTTGAAAGTACCGCCGGCATAGGTGTAGAACACGGGTGCCAAAGCAGCCTTGCCTACAACCTCACCCTTTTCGGTGCAATCGGTAAGGTTCAGGGTGCCGTTAATACGGAAAACACGCTTGCTGTCGGTCAGCTTACAGCCGTTCAGACACAGAGTGATCTCCTGACCGGGCAGAATATCAATGGACTGGGACAACTCCATATCCAGCGCCAGGTAATAGTTACCGCTTTCAGGGAATGCCAGATTGCCGGATGTGGGAGAAGCCACCAGAATATCAGCAGTCAATTCTGTCCATTCGGTCAGCTCTGTGCAGGTATGCTCACCCACACCGTTTGCCACACCTGTGCAAGCGCAATGGGCATTTTCATGGGTCTGCGGAACGATGGTGCAAGTCACGGTGACTGTCTTCTTTTCCGCGTCATAGGACAGCACATAGTCCTCAGGATTGAAGGAGGTCAGTGCCTTGTAGCCTGCCTCTGTTGCCTTGGTCATGATCACCTGGGAGGTCTGCGGCTTGCAGGTAACCAGGATAGCGCTTTCGGGTTCAATGCCGCCATCGATGATAGAAGCGCCATCGGAAATATTCAGGTTCTCGATCTTAATCTGACCCTTGAAGGTAACCTTTTCCTTGACCAGGCTCACTTTCTGTGCAGTCAAGCCGTTGACCACCATTTCCGCACCGGTATTCATGGTAAGAGAACCGCTGCCAGTGACCGTTGCATCCTCCAGGTAGAATCTGCCTGCGCCGTTCATGTTGGCACCGGAGGGAGCACTGCCATTATTCATGGTGCCGCCAAACATCCGGAAAGTGCCGGAGCTGGACACCTGAATATTTCCGCCTTTGGCAGTAGCCTTACCGCCATTCAGGTTGCAATTATAAACGCTGACTGTGCCGGAGCAGGACATCAGGCCGCCTTCCATAGCAACAGGTGCAATGCCTGCTTCCAGATCAATATTCCACAAATTGACGCTGCTGGTCGCGGAGTACACACGGATCACACCGCCGGCTTCGTCAGCCACGCCGTTGCCGATCAGCTTACCACGGGTCTCGTGGTCGCAAATGTTCAGCTTGGCGTTGGATCTTAGGTAGAAACAGCGGCCATCACTAGAGATAGTATGTCCATCCAGCCGCAAATACACGCTCATGCCATCCAGATAGAAGCCCTCGGCAGGTGCGGTCACATCGGCGGTCAGATAATAATACTTGCCGTTTTCCAGGGGAGTTGTACCGTCCCAAGGCTCCCAGGTGGGATTCTGGGCGCAGGGGCAATCATCCTTTTCGTCCAGCTGCTTATTACGGGTGACCACGAAAATTACCGTAGCCAGACCATCCCGGTTGTGCAGTGCATGGATCCGGTCACCCAAACGCAGAGTGGTCTCCTCACCGCGGTGGCTGCTGTAGTTGCTGCTGACATTATAGATCTTGCAATTGGAGGCCATGGTGCTGGTGAAATACTGACCGGCAGTATCCGTATTGGAATTGGGATCCTTCCGGGCAGTATAGGTTCTGCCGGAGATCCTGGTCACATCCACCCAGGACTCACGCTTGGTGCCACCCTGGCAGCCTGCCACCGCGCTGACGCTGTGATGCTTTGTGATCACGCCGCTGCCTGTGACCGACAGACCCATGCAGTAGGCCGTGGTGTTGTCGATCTTGGTGGCCAACTCAATATCCTTCGTCTTTAGGGTCACCTGCTTGCCGCCGGCAGCCATTTCAAAGTAGAAATAGCCGTCCTCGGCACGCTGACGGGTGGTATAGCCGTTCTTAATCGGTTTCTTGGTGATATTCCAATAAACAGGGCCGGGAACTTCTCTTTCCACTATGAAGATCACCCGAATATTGCCGTTCAGGTCCTTCAAACAGTGGACACGGTCGCCCACCTTCAGATCGCCGTACTCACCGCAATGGCTGGAATATACATTGGAGCCGTTCACGATCTCCACATCCTGGGCCATAACGCCCTCCAGCACAGTGGGTTCGGTATCACCGGTCAAAACACGGGACACGGTCAGATTCCGTCCGTCGATCTTATCTACATAGTACCAGGAGCCGAAGGTACTGCCGCCATGGATAGAGCCTGCGGATTGGAAGTCCACGATCTCATGATCCTCCGTGATCTTCATGGCGAAGCAGCGGGCCGCATAGCTGTCCAACTTGGTTGCCAGCTCCTTATCCTGGGTCTTCACAGTGATCTGCTCACCGCCGGTGGCCACTTGGATATAATAGTAGCCATCGGAAGAGGGCGTGCGCTTGGTTACCTTGGCTGTGGAGTCATATTTTCTCTCCACATTCCAGTACAGTTTATAGTTGTCGCCGGAGGACAGGCGGGAAACGATCCACAAATAGCAGATTCTGCCACGGCTGTCCAAAATACCGTGAACCTGGTCGCCGTACTGCACGGTGGTATAGCTGCCCTTTTCGCCGCCAATGCCGCAAGTATTGATAATCTTGCAGTTCTTAGCCAGGCTTGCCTGGTACTCCGTACCTTCGGCACTGCCGGACAGCTTGACTGCGTAGACGGAATCACCGGAGACCTCCATCACATGGGCCCAGCTGGCAAAGGTGCCGGTACCGTTGGCTGCGGTGGTGGCACTGATTACCTTGCTTACCATGCCGTTCTCGTCAAACTCCAGACCGGTACACCTTGCCGCCTTCTTATCAATAGCGGTAGCAATGTCCATATCTCTGGTACGAACCTGTACCACTTCGCCGTTTAGCACCATGTCAAAGACATAAAAGCCCTCGGCGTCCTTTTCACGGGTGGTATAGCCCGTGGTAGAATTATACTTACGGGTCAAATTCCAGTAAACATCACCGGGTTCCTTGTAGCCTTCCCGGAAAATGTACATAATGCTGCCGTCATAGTCCTTGATGGCCATGATCTCGTCATCCTCAGCAAGCTGACAGGGCAGGCCGCAGAGCAGGCCAGTCTGACCCACATCGTAGATCTGCGTATTCTCAGTGACCTCCAAGGTCACATCCAGACCCTTGTAAGAACCTTGGTTGTTGCACAGGATCTGATTGCCCTCAATAGACTTGACATACAGGGTATTGGCCACCAGGCCGCCGGTACACTGGTTGATGTTGTTCACACCCACCACAATGCCATCCTCGTCAAATTCCAGACCCACCACATCCAGTTGGTCGATCTTTTCGATCAAAGCACGATCCTCTACCCGGTAGTCTACCTGCTCGCCGCCCACAGCAAAACGGACATAGTAATATCCGTCAGAGCGGGGCGAACGGCCGGATGCGCCGTTAAGACCCTTGCCAACATAGTCCTTTCGGTCTACATTCCAGTACAGGGTGGCCCGTCCTTTCTCCTTTCCGGAGTTATCCTTGTCAGAACCGTTCCCGCCCAGGAACAGAATTCCCAACACCACAGCAGCGACCAGAACCAAGGCGCCAACAGCGAGCAAAATCCCTGTCAAGCCTTTCTTGCCGGATCCTTGCTTTTTCATACTAAATTCCCCTTTTTTCAAGTATATAAACACAGCAATTCTATTTTTTCGAATACATTATATATTTCCCCCGCATGCATTTCAAATGTTTTCATAAGAAAAAGATTTGCCTGTGGCATTTTCATCCTTTTGCACAAAACACGCTCAGTTTTTTTGTATAAAATCACAGTCTCCTCTTTTGGTTCTTATGAGAGCCTTTTGTTTATAACATTTTATAACATCTGATAACATATTTTTTCATAACTTAGCAAAAAATTATTGATTTTTGCCTTGGCTGCCATTATAATGGGGGCGTATAGAAAACCAATACAAAGCAAAGGAGAGCATTTTTCATGATTATTACGCAGAAAAAACCCATTGAAGAAGTCATGGCTCTGGTTGGCGATGCCAAGACCGTCGCAATCGTGGGCTGCGGCAGCTGTGCCTCCGCCTGTCAAACCGGCGGCGAACCCCAGGTTGCCGAGCTGGCTGCCATTTTGGAGCAGGCCGGCAAGAAGGTGGTTGCCACCACTATGGCTGACTACTGCTGCATGAATTTGGGCGTAAAGGGCAAAATGAAGCCCATCGTAGCAGCCGCCCCCGAGTGTGTGATCTGCATGAGCTGCGGTGACGGCGTTCAGTGCGTGGCCAAGAATGCCGGCAATATCCCCGTCTACCCCTCCAACAACACCATGTACCTGGGCGAAGCTGTTCGCTTCGGCGTTTGGGAAGAGGCCTGCCGTTTCTGCGGTGAGTGTGTACTGGGCCAGACCGGTGCGGTATGCCCCATCACCCAGTGTGCCAAGAGTCTGGTAAACGGCCCCTGCGGCGGCCAGAAGAACGGCAAGTGTGAGGTCAATCCCGAACACGACTGCGCATGGATCAAGATCTACGAGCGTCTGCAGGCCACAAATCAGCTGGATAAGCTGACCCAGCGCCGTGAGGACAAGGGCTACGAGAAGGTGGCCTATCCCAGAACTATCAGCCTGAGGGGGAAGAAATAATGAGCATTTTGAAAGACGCATTAGAATCCGGTAAGTTTGGCGTTACCGCCGAAATGGCACCTCCCAAGGGTTATGACTTTGCAGAGCAGATGGAAGCCGCTGAGGTTCTGTCCGGCAAGGTTCACGCTGTCAATGTGACCGACATGCAGTCCGCCAGTCTGAAGGCATCCGGCATCGGTCTGTGCATTAAGCTGAAGCAGGCAGGCGTAGAGCCCATTCTGCAGATCACCGGCCGTGACCGCAACCGTATGGCAATTATGGGCGATATCCTGTCCGCCGCCAGCTTCGGCATCGACACCATGCTGGCGCTGACCGGCGACCACCCTGAAGTTGGATCGTAGCCATGTCGTTCGTGGGCCAAGGAGTTGAT
>JAZNHQ010000091.1:0-8255 GCA_045577035.1 Faecousia sp.
CAAAAAAGAAAAAATTGCAGAGGCGGAAGGGCCTGCCCTTTGGAGGGCATTATGGGCGGTACCAGTCTGGGAAGGCCTCAAACCGCTTTGTTTCCCCCTTCCAGGGGAAGGTCAGGCAGCAGGAGAACAGCATGGGGGAAGTTTTTTCGTCCCGGGAGCCGTATTTGTGGTCGCCCACCAGGGGGAAGCCACGGCTGGAAAACTGCACACGGATCTGGTGACTGCGGCCGGTGTGGAGCTTGATCCGGACCAGGGAACGGATATCGGGGGAGGAGATTTCCACACCAGTCTGCGGACTGGTTCGCAATGACGGTGGAATATTTAGGGACAGGCGGGTAAATTCCAGGCTGGCTTCCTTGACGCCGGTGCGAGGCCGCTTGACCACGAACACTTTATTCTTCCGGCTGTCCTTGAACAAAAGATCCTTCCAGGTAGCACTTTCCGGAGGCGTGCCGTGAACCAAAGCCACATATTCCTTGACCATATGGCCCTCCTGGATGCATTTGGACAGGGCAGCGGCGGCGGATCTATTCCGGGCGTAGACCATCAGGCCGCCCACATTCTTATCCAGCCGGTGCAAGGGGAATATTTCACCGCCCAGGGCATCTTTCAAGGACTTGGGCATTTCCTGTTCTGAATCCAGCCCCACAGGCTTGACACAGACCACAAAGTCGGTATTTTCAAAAAGAATTTCCATAGTAAACTCCTGTAGTAAATTACAATTGGAATTTAGTATATCACGGTTGCGGCAATATTGCAATCGGGGGGAATTGGGTGTATAATGGAGCAAATGGAGGAAATTGCTATGAAGGATTTTCGCAGAAAGAGCCATATTGGGATCTTTCTTTCGTATTTCAAAAATCATAAGGGGCTGTTTTTGCTGGATATTTTCTGCGCCTGTCTGATCGCAGGTGTGGATCTGGCGTTCCCCCTGGTCACCCGCAAGGCTCTGTATGATATGCTGCCGGGCAAGGAGTATGTGACCTTCTTTACGGTGGTCATTGCCCTGGTGGTGTGCTACATCATCCGCTCGGTGCTGAATTTTGTGGTGGCATACTTTGGCCACATGTTCGGCACCAAGGTGGAGGCGGACATTCGGGCGGATCTGTTCCGCCATCTGCAGAAGCAGAGCCATGATTTTTACGATCACAACCGCACCGGCCAGCTGATGAGCCGTCTGACCTCCGATCTATTCGAGCTGACGGAGCTGGCCCACCACGGCCCGGAGGATCTGCTGACCTCCGCCATTACCATACTGGGCGCACTGATCGTCATGGCCACCATTCAGTGGCAGCTGGCGCTGGTGGTGGGTCTGATGATCCCGGTGTTTTTGCTGGTGATCATGGGTCTGCGCCGCCGCATGGGAAGCGCTTCTGCCCAGCGCAAGGCCAAAACCGCCCACATCAACACGGAGATCGAAACCAGCCTGTCCGGCATGCGCACCGCCAAGGCCTTCGGCAACGAAAGCCAGGAGATCGCCCGGTTTGACCGTGCCAACGGCCAGTTTAAGGAGGCCGCCAAGGGCTTTTACAAGGCCATGGGTCAGTTCCACAGCGCCATGGAGTTTCTGCTGTGCAGTCTCAATGTGGTGGTCATTGGCCTGGGCGGCTACATGATCATGGAAGGTAAAATGGACTACCGTGACCTGGTGACCTTTACATTGTATATTACCGCCTTTATCAGCCCCATGCGCAAGTTGTCCGGTTTTTCTGAGCAGTTTGCCACGGCTTTTGCAGGCCTTAAGCGCTTTGTGGCCATTATGCGCACAGAGCCTACCATCCGGGATAAGGAAAACGCGGTGACCCTTGAGGATGTGCGTGGGCGCATTACGGTGGAGAATGTGAGCTTTGCCTATGAGGGCGACCTGGATGTGCTGGAGGATGTGTCTCTGACCGTGGAGGCGGGGCAGACTGTTGCCATCGTGGGCCCCTCCGGCGGAGGCAAGACAACGCTGTGTCAGCTGATTCCCCGGTTTTACGAGGTGACCCGGGGCAGCATTGCCATTGACGGCCTGGATATCCGGCATGTGAAAGCGCAGAGCCTGCGGAAAAATATTGGCATTGTGCAGCAGGATGTGTTCCTGTTTGCGGATACCATTATGGAGAATATCCGCTACGGCAGGCCGGATGCCACCGACGAAGAGGTGATGGAGGCTGCCAAAAAGGCGGAGATCTACGAGGATATTATGGCTATGCCCAAGGGCTTCGACACCTATGTGGGGGAGCGGGGCGTGCTGCTGTCCGGGGGACAGAAGCAAAGGGTGTCCATTGCCCGGATCTTCTTGAAGAATCCGCCTATCCTGATCCTGGATGAAGCCACATCTGCCCTGGATTCGGTGACGGAGGCCAAGATCCAAAAGGCCTTTGATGCCCTGGCACAGGGGCGCACCACTCTGATCATTGCTCACCGGCTCAGCACCATTCGCTCTGCCCAGCGGATCGTGGCCATTGCCGACGGCGTGATCGCCGAAGAAGGCACACATGAGCAGTTGGTCCAAAAGGGCGGCCTGTATGCCGAGTTGTACCATACGCAACATAGTTAATGCAGAATGTCATTTCGTCGCGTCATTGCGAACCAGTCCGCAGACTGGTGTGGCAATCCGCTTCCCCATGCAATTTCTAGTCTAAGGAGTTGTTCGTATGCAATATTACATCTATATTCTTGCCAACAACACCGGAACGACAATCTACACAGGTGTAACCAACGATTTAATTCGTCGTGTTTATGAGCATAAATCCAATGCAGATTCCAAAAGCTTTACTGCGAAATACCAGGTGCATAAGCTGGTCTATTATGAAGTTGCCGAAACTGCTATTGTGGCAATTGAAAGAGAAAAACAAATAAAGGGTTGGAACCGGAAGCATAAAAACAAGCTGGTTTCCAGCATGAATCCCAAATGGGAGGATTTATACGAATCTATACTACCGTAAGGAGTACGGATTGCCACGCCAGTGTACGCACTGGCTCGCAATGACGCACTATTTTGGATTGTGTGTTTTGTTGTTTACAAGACGCTACGAATTGGCCATTTTGGGTCGAAAACCCATGTTAAAATACATGTTAAGTTTGTTAAACTGACTTTGAGCAAAGTCCGGAAACCCTTGTGTAACAAGGGTTTCGGTGCTTTTTCCTTTTAACATTTACAAGGTTTTTACAAGGTGGGAAAATTTCGAACACATTTTCGAAAAATGTGTGATATAATAGTGCCGTGGTCAGGGAGGAGGATGCATGAAAGACAGGATCATTGAAGAATTGAAGGCTATTGGGTTTGCCCGGGCTACGGATTATTTACAGACCCAGGGGGATGCGCTGGTGGTGCGCTCCACCGCCGAGCTGCCCGAGGATGCTGGGGCGGCCATTGCTGCCATCGAACGCAGCTCCACCGGACTGAAGGTCAAGTTCTATGACAAGCTGAAGGCACTGGAGCTGCTGGGTAAGTGCTGCGGTCTGTTTGAGGACGGTGTGGCAGATGCCCAGGACAACGGCCTGCTGGAGGCGGTTTTGCAGGCAACAAAGGGGGAGATTGATGCGGTATGAGAGATTCAGCAAGCGGCAGATGGAGGCCATGACCTGGTGGAACAGGCCGGGGCTGAAAGACCATGATGCCATCATCTGCGACGGTGCGGTGCGCTCCGGCAAGACCGTGTGTATGGCAGACGGCTTTTTTCTGTGGAGTATGCTCAGCTTCCATGACCAGGCCTTTGCTATCTGCGGCAGGAGCATTGGCTCTTTGCAGCGAAATATTATCCGCAATCTGCCCCAGTGGCTGGGCAAGGCCTTTACGGTCCATCACAGCCGCAGTCAGAACATGCTGACGGTGTGCGCCGGGGGCAAACACAACACCTATTATCTGTTTGGGGGTCAGGACGAAAGCTCCTACGCTGCCATCCAGGGCGTGACCCTGGCGGGGGTGTTCTTGGACGAGGTGGCGCTGATGCCCCGGTCTTTTGTGGAGCAGGCCTGTGCCCGATGCTCGGTATCGGGGTCTAAAATGTGGTTTAACTGCAACCCGGCTGGGCCGGAGCATTGGTTTTACCGGGAGTGGATTCTTAAGGTCAAGGAAAAGAACGCTCTGCGGCTGCATTTTACCATGGACGACAACCCGGGGCTTGACCCCAAAATCAAGGAGCGATATCAGCGGCTGTACACCGGGGTGTTCTATAAGCGGTATGTGCTGGGGCAATGGTGCCAGGCTGACGGCCTTGTTTACGCCTTTGACCGGGAAAAGCACATTGCCAAAACCTTGCCCGAATCCGGGCAATACTACATCAGCGTGGACTACGGCACCATGAATCCCTTTTCTGCAGGCCTTTGGTGCGTGCAGGAGGGCAGGGCAGTGCGGATCCGGGAGTTTTACTACTGCGGACGGGATAGGAACAAGTGTCTGACCGATGAAGAATATTATGAGGAGCTGGAAAAGCTGGCGGGGGATGCACCTGTAAAACAGGTGATCGTAGATCCTTCGGCAGCTTCTTTTTTGGCCTTAATTCGCCGCAGAGGACGGTTTTCCGTGCGAAAAGCCCGGAATGATGTGCTGGGGGGTATCCGTTTGGTGTCATCGCTTTTGCAGGCCGGGGTGATCCAGGTGGCGGAATGCTGCACGGATACCATCCGGGAATTTGGGCTGTACAGCTGGGAGGAGACCGGCGAGGACAGACCCATTAAGGACAACGACCACGCCATGGACGATGTGCGGTACTTTTGCAATACGATTATGCGCAGAAAGGGGAAAGTATGAAAAAGTGGTTGATTGAGCGGTTTTTGCCCATGTGGGCAAAGGAAAGCGTGCTGCGGGAAAACCGGGCATTAAAGCGGCAGGTTAGGGCTTTAGAGCAGGCGTTGGAGACCCAGCGAGCCTACATCCGGGGCATGGAAAAGGGCCTGCGCAGCGCAAGAAAACTGAGGGAGGAACAATGAATATTTTAAGCTATCAGGAGGCCTTTGGGGCAGCGGACAAGACCAGTGCTGCCATGCGTAAGGCCATTGACCAGTGGTACCGGCTGTACTATGCCCAGGACTATCCGGGCACCCGGCATCCCGGCCAGCGGATCGCCTACACGGTGGTAAACAAGCTGGTAAGGACTGTGTTCGGTGAGTACGCCGTCAAGAGCAGCGGAGAATTCACCGCCAGGATCCTGGAGGGGCTGAATGCCAAATGCCGGGAGGCCATGCAGCAGGCGCTGGTGGGCGGTGAGTGCTATCTGAAGCCCTGGGTGGGAGAAAAGGTGGAATTTGGGGTGATTCCCCGGCGCAATGTGCTGATCTTTGCCCGGGATGCCCAGGGTGTTCCCACGGACATGGGCACCGCGGAGAAAACCACCCAGGGCAAGTATTACTACACCCTGTTAGAGCGCAGATTCCTGGACGAAGGCGGCCATACGGTTATCGAAAACCGGCTGTTCCGGGCGCTGAACCCACAGAATTTGGGGCAGGAAGTACCCCTTTCTCAGGTGGATGCCTACGCCCAGCTGCCCAAGCGGTATGTGTACCCGGTGAAATTGGGCAATTTGGGCTTGGTGCAGCTGAAAAACCCCACCCTCAACTGCGTGGACGGCTCTAAGGACGGCGTCAGCGTGTATGCGGCGGCGGTAGAGCTGATCCATGCCATCGACGAGAACGAAGCCCAGCTGCTGGGCGAGTTTCGCCGGGGTGAGAGCCGGATCATCGCATCGGCGGATATGCTGTCCGGTGGCCTGCAGGATCACCTGTTTGTGGGTCTGGATGATGACCCGCAAAATGTGGGCATTACCATTTTTTCTCCCCAGCTGCGGGAGCAGTCCTACTTAAACCGCAAGCATGAGTACCTGCGCAATGTGGAGAGCATGATCGGTCTGAAACGGGGTATGCTCTCCGATTCCAACGAGGAGCAAAAGACTGCCACGGAGATCGCCTCCTCCGCCGGTGATTTTAACCTGACGGTCATTGATTTTCAGCGCATGTGGGAGCAAGCGCTGGGTGAGGCAGTGGCGCTGTGCGGCAAGCTTGCCCAGGCACAGGGTATGGAGGCGCAGGTGGAAATGCCCAGTGTGGATTGGGGCAACGGCGTGCTTTACGACGAGGACAAGACCTGGGCGGATTACCTGGATATGGTGGATAAGGGGCTTTTGAAGCCCGAATTTGCCCTGGCCTGGCGGTTTGGCATGAAGGCGGATACAGATGAGGATCTGCAAAAGATCCGCCAGCGGTTTATGCCGAAACAGTAAACTCCAATTTATCGCACTGTCGTTTCGTTGCGTTGTAGGGACCGGCCTCCCGGACGGGGAGCGATAGGAGCGCCGCCGGTGGCGGATAAAGCGACCTGAGCGAGTGGCAGCGGTCGGCAAACGAGGAAGGCGCTTGTGACGACGAGGGTGCCGGGCACCGCAACAGGACCCGTTACCGCAGTGCGTAATTGCGGACCGTCGAGGACGCCGGTCCCTACAAGGGTGTACGATAAATGAATTTGCCAAAAAAGAGGACGCCCTTGGCGTCCTCTTTTTGATTACTGGATCTGTTCGACTTTAATGGTATTGGTATTGCCGTTTTGTCCGTTAATGGGGCCGGCGGTCAGTACCACATTATCACCCTCAGCCAAGTTCAGCGCTACCTTGGCGCACTCCATAGCCTTGTAGAACATTACATCTACAGAAGTAAACTTTTCCGACAGCATGGGGGTTACTCCCCAGCTCAGTGCCAGCTTACGCCAGGCCTTCTTATCGGTGGTCATGCCAACGATATCCACCGGACTGCGGAAACGGCTGACCATTCGGGCAGTGGTGCCGGTGACGGAGCAGACCACGATGGCCTTGGCATCTACATCAATAGACATGGCGCAGGTGGCATGGGAAATGGCATCCAAAATATTCTGGATACGGAACTCCGCATTCTGGAATCGTTTCTTGTAGCTGGTATGCTGCTCGGTGTACTCGCAGATCTGTGCCATGTTCCGCACAGCCGCCACAGGATACTTGCCTGCAGCAGATTCACCGGACAGCATCACCGCAGATGTACCGTCGTAAACCGCATTGGCCACATCGGAGATCTCCGCACGGGTGGGTCTGGGATTTTGGATCATGGATTCCAGCATTTCGGTGGCTGTGATCACCCGCTTGCCCAACATACGGCACTTGCTGATCAAATATTTCTGCACAGAGGGCACCTTCACAAAGGGAATCTCCACGCCCAGGTCACCACGGGCGATCATAATACCCTCACAGGCCTCGCAGATCTCCTCAATATTATCCACACCGGCCTGGTTTTCGATCTTGGCAATAATGTCAATGGCCTCACCGCCATTTTCATTCAAAAACTGTCTGACAGCCATGGCATCGGCCTTGGTAGACACAAAGGATGCCGCCACATAGTCCACATCGTTTTCGATGCCGAACAGCAGATCCGCCTTGTCCTGCTCGGACAGGTAGGGTCCGGACATCACATTATTGGGGAAGGACATGCTCTTGCGATTGCTCAAGGTGCCGCCCACCAGGGTGGTACAGACGGCATCCTTCTCGGTCAGCTCCTTCACCGCAAACACCACCAGTCCGTTGTTGACCAGGATCGTGTCGCCAATGCTTAGGTCGTGGATCAGGCCTGCATAGTTCACAGATACCCGGGTCTCGTCACCCTCCACATCCTCCACGGTGAATGTAAACTCGTCGCCCTCACGCACCTCCACGCTGTCGGTCTTAAAGGTCTTGATGCGGTATTCCGGTCCCTTGGTGTCCAACATAATAGGAATGGGCAGATTCAGCTTTTCCCGAACCTTTTTGATCAGCTCGATCTTTTCCTTATGTTCCTCATGGCTGCCATGGGAGAAGTTCAGCCGGGCCACATTCATGCCGGCCAGGCACATTTGGGACAGGGTCTCTTCGTTGGCACTGGCAGGGCCAATGGTGCAAATAATTTTGGTCTTTCTCATATCTCTATTCCTCCAATGCGCCAAATCTCGCATTGTCACATATTATACCACCACCCCACCTACAAGTCAAACAATACTTTTGCAAATTCCAATTTATCGTGCTCAAGGCTCCCCTTGTAGGGGAGCTGTCACCGAAGGTGACTGAGGGGTTAACGGATCTTAATTTGCCCGCAATTGCTAGCATCCGCAAACCCCTCCGTCACGGCTAAAGCCGTGCCACCTCCCCTACAGTAAACGCTGATTAATTCTACCACCCTAAGGCTATTTATGGTATAATAGAGAAAAGGGGTGTTTTAAATGGAAAAACAGCAGAATTTTACGGATATTGAGTATACCAATCGTCGGCGTACTACAAAAA
>JAZNHQ010000092.1:0-4880 GCA_045577035.1 Faecousia sp.
GGGAAGGGCATCTTGGGCAGGCCGCAGATATCCAGGGTCAGGAAATTCACGGTGCAGGCACTCAAGGCCAGTTCTTCCATCCATTTGCGCACAGCAAGGCCGGATTTGGTGGCCATGCGGTAATGCTCCTGACCCTTGGCCAGAACGGTGTAATTTTCCGCGTCGAGGCGCATTTCGGCGGCCACCTCTTCATCGGTGACCTTGGCCAGATATTCCTTGGACACTTCTTCGGTCATGTAGAAGACTTCTGCTCCGATATCCTTGCGGTAGCGCTCGTCGGAGATCAAAAAGTCGCCCATGCCAGTGAAGCTGCCGCCCACAGAACCCACTCTGGCGCTGCGGTATGCCTTGGCCACCGCAGCGGCGCGGCACATGCCCGCCACCTGCTGCACCACATTGCTGTGCAGCGCATGGCCGGCGCAGATATAGTAGGGCTTGCCGTTGCGCTTGAGCAGGTTGCACATATCCTGCACGCCGTGGATGCCGTGGTTGGGGTCGATGCGCACCTCCCGGTCCGCAGCGGCGATCAGCTCATAGTGCATGGTGGTATCAAAAACGATGATGGGAGCCTTCAGGGAAAGCAGAGCATCGATGGATTCCAGAGAGGGGGAGTAGGCCAGGTGCTGGGTGATCACAGCCGTCACGTCCGCGTCGTTGAACTTCTTGGCGGCCCGGTCAAATTCCGGCTTGATGCGGCAGACTTCGTCTGCCATCACGATTTCAAGGCCCTGCGCCTCCAGCATGGAGACCAGGGTGTTCATGTATTCGACCATAGGATCGCGCAAATGGGGATCGCTGTCGTCATAGAGCTTGATGTAAAGCGGGAGATAACCAACCTTGATCTTGTTCATATGTGCACTCCTTTGATGTTTTTATGGATTGGATAACATTTTTACATAGTCATACACGCCATCATCGATATCCGGGGTACCACCGGAGGCAGTGGGCAGCAGCATATCACCGGCTATCCGGGGATCCGTGCAGGCGGTGTCGTTTCGCCATAGTTCCCGCTGTGCCTTATCCCGCAGGTCGGGGATGGGCATGGGCTTGCCGCCGTTTAAGATGGAGCGGTAGGCAAACAATCCGGGCAGAAACATATCCAGCGCCTCGTAAACATCGATGATATCGGCCTTCCGATTTCCCAGCAGTCGCTCCACAAAGCAATGCATGGAGTAATAGTCCGAACCACTGTGGCCGAAGGATGCCGCTATGGAGTCGCCGGAGGACAACTCCCGGTCTTCAAATATGGGATTGGTATAGTCGCCGGAGAAGGCGTCATAGTTGAGATACAGCCGCTTGATATGGCCGCTGTGGGCGTCTTCCCGGGCACATTCCATCCGTCCTTTGGCGCCGTATATACAGTACCAAATGGAATCCTTGTACAAATCGCCGTGGATACTTTTGATGATCCCGCCGTTTTCCAGTGTCACCATTTCAATACCGAAGGAAGCGCCCTTGGCGCCCACACGGAATTTTCGCTCGTTCTGCGTGCCTTCAAAACCTACCACCGATACCGGACGCAGGCCGGTGATGTGGATGATGGGTCCCAAAGAGTGAGTGCAGTAAAAGGTGGAATACATATTGTTGCGCCAATGGTCCTTTTCGCCGTAGGTAATGACGGGCCAGATGGGCTCACAGTTGTGGATGTATTCGCCTTCGCCATACTCAAATTCACCGATGAGGCCCTTTTGATACAGCTTTTTCATCTCCCGGGTAGCGGGCATGTAGCAGTAATTCTCCCCGTAGGCGTAGACCATGCCGGTCTGCTCCACGGTCTCGATCAATTCCACAGCCTCTTTCATGGTTTGGCAGGGCAGCACCTCGGAAAAAACGTGGAGCCCCCGCTTCATGGCCCGGATGGCGAAGGGGGCATGCTCGGTGGCATAATTGGCCAAAACCACCGCGTCCATATCGTGCAGGATAAAATCGTCGAAGTTTTCGTAGAAGGTGATGTCCAGATCTGCAAATTTTTTGCGCTGGGCCTGCAGCACCTCCGATGATTTGTCGCAAAGAGCCACCACTTCGGCATGGGCAGACCGTTTACAATAGCTGACCATGCTGGCACCTCGGGCGCCACCCAGCACACCGATTCTGATTTTTCCCATTACATTCCGCCTCCATTGGCTCCGCTGATAATATCATATCACCGAATGCCCGCTTAACAAAGGATATTTTCCTTCTATTTGCGTAAAATAGTTCAATATATCTTGACGCGAGTGTGTCTTTTCGTATATATTAAACAAAAAAAGGAGTGGTAGCCTTGAGCCAGAACATTTGCCATTTCATCCCTTTTCATAAGGACTACAATTCCATTCACACCATCAACTTTGTTCTTGAAACGGAACTCCAGCCCCATGGCAGCTTAAAAACGGAATCCGTTTACAAAATGCACTATGTCTGTAGCGGCCACGGCCTACTGCACACCACCGGCAAGATCATGCCGCTGAAGGAAGGCGACATCTTTTTTACCTTCCCGGCCAGCCCCTTTAGGATCGAATCCAAAGAAAATTTTACATATATGTATATCAGCTTCATCGGCTCCAGAGGCAATATGATCATGGAAAAGCTGAAGGTGAGCCAAAAGAACTTCGTTTTCCACAATGCCCAGAGGATCCATGAGATCTGGAAGGAAGGTCTGGCGGTGCATCCCAATCTGTCGGACCTGATGAGTGAAGCGCTGTTGCTGTACACCTTCGCGTATCTGGGGGAGAACCAGCTGCCGTCTAAAACAGACAAAAAATCCAATGATGTGGTCAAGCGGATCAAAAAGTGCATCGATGACAATTTTACATGCACCGATTTCTCCATAGATCATATCAGCCGGGAGTTGTCCTATAACAAAAAATACATTTCCCATATCTTCAAGAAGGAAATGTGTGTCAGCATCATTGAATACATCAATACCATCCGGATCCAGACGGCTTGTACCATGATGGAACAGAATTTCACCAGCGTCAGCGATATTGCAAACAAATGCGGCTATGCCGATCCCCAGTATTTCTCCAGGATCTTCAAGCAGAAGATGAGTGTTTCGCCGCTGGCGTATATCAAGGCGCTGCACAAGCCAGGTACACAATAATATTATATCTTCTAAAAAGCCGGTTGTGAAGTGCTTTTTTGAAGGTTTCGAGAGATCGCGCCGCCGTGGCGGCGAGTGCGCAGAACCCGATGGAGGCCCGCTATGAACCCATTCAGCATCAATTCGCCCGTGATCCAGTTTCTGGCAAAGGTGGGCGATCTGATCATCCTTAATATTCTGACGCTGATCTTGTCGCTGCCCATCGTTACCATCGGTGCCGCCACCACTGCGCTGCACTACGCCGTGGACAAAGTGTTCACCGATGAGGGCACTTTGCTGAAAAACTATTTCCACGCTTTTAAGATCAATTTCAAGCAGTCCACGATCTATTGGCTGCTGCTTTTGGTGCTGTCGGCAAGCTGCCTGGTGGTGCTTTTCTTCATGGAGGCCAATGCCTTCAGCGGCGTTACCCGGGCGCTGTGCTTCGGCTGCCTGCTGGTGTGCTGCTTGGTGTTTGTGTGGGTGTTCCCATTGCAGGCTGTGTTCAATAATACCACCTGGGCCATGCTGCGCAATGCGATTATATGCGCCTTTTCCTGGCCTGTACGCTCCGTGCTGATGGTGGTGCTGAATCTGATCCCGATGATCATCATCGTGGCCATCGATGTGGGCATATTTTTGAAGATGACCCCTTTGTGGCTGGCAGGCTGGCTGTCCATCTGCAATTGCCTGTGCCGCTATTTGCTGCTGGATCCCATGAAGCAGCTGAAAGCCGGCGCCCAGGATGAGGATACTGAGCCAGAGGAGCAGAACTGAACTATTTTCGGTATATTTCCACACAAAACGAAAAAATTACCGCAGAGAGGCTATATAGCAAAGGAAACAGAAAAGATTTCTGGCATATTGCATTTTCACCAAAATTATTCTCGAAATCAAGGCGAATAGTTGATAAAATAACGAAAATCTGCTATAGTACAGAAAATGGGCCTCTGTATTGGAAAGGAGATCGCATGGATCATATCGATGCAGGTATTATTCGTTGTCTGACCAAGGATGCCCGCATGAATGCCTCCCAGATCAGCCAGCACGTGAACCTGTCCGTGTCTGCCGTGATTGAACGCATGAAGAAGCTGGAGGCCTCCGGTCTGATCCGGGGCTACACCGCTGTGATCGATGAACGGCTGGCGGGCTACGATGTGCAGGCACTGATCTCCATCCGTCTGGAGCATCCCAAGTACAACCAGGAGTTCACCCGGCAGATGCAGGCGCATGCGTGTGTTATGGAGTGCTTCTACATCACCGGCGACTTTGATTATCTGACCCGGGTGGCCGCCGGTTCCACGGAGGAGCTGACCGGAATTCTCAACGATATCAAGCAGATCCCCGGCGTATCCCAGACTCGTACCTATGTGGTGCTGGATAATATCAAGCAAAGCACTTCCGTGACTCCGTGTATCGTGTAAGCAAACGGCAGGGCCGTTGAAAAATAACATATAAGGAGAAGAAAAAATGAAGATTCAGAAATTGATGGTTTTAGTCCTGACACTGGCAATGGTCCTCTCCCTGGGCGCTTTCCCCGCTCTGGCAGATGAACCCGCTGCCGAAAACGTTATTTTCATTTGCGACGGCGCAGAAGGCGACGGCAGCAGCGCCGAAAGCCCCCTGAAGCCTACCACCGGCAACTATGTTGAAGAGGGCTCCCGTCCCGAGCGCGACCAGGACGCCGCGCTGTACCAGGCCTGGCAGAAGCTGATGGCTGTGGGCGGCGGTACCATCGTCATCTGCGGACCCTATACTCTGAACAACAAGAACTGCCAGCCCATCGGTGGCGCCAGTGCTGACTTCCTGATGCCCATCGAGC
>JAZNHQ010000093.1:0-10154 GCA_045577035.1 Faecousia sp.
GAATTTAGAATTAGATTCGTTTATAGAATAGCATAATTTCTATCTCTTGTATAGCTTTTTAAGCGGATTTCTTGATCCGCTTACTTGTCATGCCCAAATTACATAAAAAGGTGCATCCACGGCAAATTCGCTGCAGATGCACCTTCGTTATTACGCATGTGTCCCTGTTACTATACCACTAACTTAATGGCATTGCTCAAATGAGACAACCTCTTTTATTTATGCGTTTTCAAAGAAATCCCGGATATGGTTTCTGGTCGTGCGGAAGCTGCCCTGGAAGCAGCCGGGCTTACCACCGCCACGGCCATTTAAGATTTTTGCCGCCTCTGCGCCCAAGGTGCGCACATCCTCCGTACGGCTGACGATGCAAATGCCGTAGCCGCTTTCATCCGTACCGGAGCAGACTACCGCCCAACCGGTACAGACCCCGCCTAAGGCATCTGCCAGCTCCCGGATGCCGGCGGAGGACAGATTATCCTCAAAATGCAGCACATTTTGCTTCCCGGCATACTGCTGTGCGATAGCCCCAAAGAGCCGCTTTTCCAGGCCGCTTGCCCGGAATTTTTCTGCTGCCAGCTGCTCGCTGACCCGCTTGGCGGTGTCACCGGTTTCCAGCATTTTGGCGGAAAAGGTTTGGGAAACCAGGCGGTTTTGCTCAAAAATACGGCACATATAGCGAAGCGCCCGCTGGCCGCAGACCAGCTCCAGCCGCACGCCCTGGTGGAATTTCACACAGGACAGAATCTTAATAAGACCCACCTGCCCCGTGGTGGAAACATGGACACCGCAGCAGGCGCAGCTGTCATAGCCCGGCACCTGCACGATCCGCACAGGCCAGGGCAGCGCCCGCTTGGTGCGGTAGAACACATTAGGCAGCTCCTCCGGGCTGGGATACCAGCATTTTAAGGGAATATCCTGCCAAACAGCCTCATTGGCCTCCCATTCGATCTTGGCCAGGGTGTCTGGGTCGATGGGGCCGTCGAAATCCACCTCCATGACCTGCTCGCCCACATGGAAGCCGCAGTTGCCATAGCCGTAAATGCGGTGGATGATGCCGGAGATAATATGCTCGCCGGTGTGCTGCTGCATCAGATCGAAGCGGCGATCCCACCGGATCTGTCCCTTGACCGTACCCGCCAGCGGGGCGGCGCAGATATGCACCACCTGTTCGCCGCGCTCCTGCACATCCAGCACAGGAACATCATTGAGCGTTCCCAGGTCACAGGCCTGTCCGCCGCCCTCGGGGTAAAAGGCAGTTTGATCCAAAATGACCGCATAACCCCGATCCACGATCTGACAGGAAACCACCTGCGCCGTAAATTCTTTGATATTGGGATCTTCGTAATATAATTTCAAGGTCTGCATGGTAACCTCCAGTTATTCTTCAAATTCATGTTTATCGCACACCCTTTGTAGGGACCGGCCTCCCGGACGGTCCGCAATCACGCACTGCGGTAACGGACCGTCGAGGACGCCGGTCCCTACAACGCATCGAAATGTCAAAGCGATAAATTGGAATTTTCTTTATTCTAACATAATCCCGGTTGGTTCGCAAGGCGTGGTGGGAACTTGTCGAGGAGTTTATGGAGAAATTGCCTTGGTTTCGTGGTTTTTCTGTGGGGCCGGCAGATAAAATGGTCACACCAAGCACCAAGGAGGAATGGCCATGCAGTGCCAAAAACTGAAAACCTACATGGAGACCGGCCGGGTAGTATTCTTGCCTGTGCGCTCCATCCATCCCAATCCTTCTCAGCCCCGGAAGATCTTTGCCCAGGGGGCGTTGGAGGAATTGGCAGAGAGTATCCGCATCCACGGAATTTTGCAGCCCCTGTCCGTACGCCGGGTGGGTACAAGCTATGAGCTGATCGCCGGTGAACGGCGGCTGCGGGCTGCCCAGCTGGCGGGGCTCACGGAGATCCCCTGTATCCTCATGCGTATGGATGAGCGGGAATCCGGCCTTGCCGCCCTGCTGGAAAACCTGCAGCGGCAGGATCTGGATTTTATTGAGGAGGCCAAGGGCATTTCCTGGCTCATGACCCAATGGGATATGAGCCAGGAGCAGGTGGCAAAAGCCCTGGGAAAAAGCCAAAGCGCCATTGCCAATAAGCTGCGGCTGCTGCGCCACAGCACCCCGGTTCTAAATGCCATCCGGGACGGACAGCTGACCGAACGCCATGCCCGGGCGCTGCTGCGGCTGCCCACAGAGCCGGAAAAGCTGACGGCCATCCGTGCCATTGTCCAGGCGGGCATGAGCGTTGCCCGCACGGAACGCTACATAGAGCAGCTGCTCAGCCAAAAAGAGGACAAGCTGCCCCGGGCCAGTGTGGGCGCATTCTTAAAAAATGTCAATCAGACCCTGGCACGGATCCAGCAATCGGGCATTGCCGCCATCTCCGAACGCCGGGAAACCGACAGCCAGATCGTCCTTACCATCACAATTCCCAAATAAATACCAATTTATCCCATTCTCTGAACAGGCTGCAACGCAGCCTGTTTTTTATTATTGACAAAATAGGTTTAATGCGTTAAACTTTATTTGAGGTTTAACGCATTAAACTTTAGGAGGTAACCATTATGAATGTTCCGAAAATATTTGAAAGTGAATACCGATTTTGCCTGATCCTGTGGGAGCATGAGCCCATCAACAGTACAAAGCTGACCGTGCTGTGCAAGGAGCAGCTGGGCTGGTCAAAGGCCACCACCTACACCAACATCCGCCGTCTTGCGGAGCGGGGCATATTAAAAAATGAAAACACCATTGTTTCTTCTCTGGTATCCAAAGAACAGGCACAGCAGGCACAAATGGAGCAGCTGATGGAAAAGACCTTTGAGGACTCCGTCCCTGCCTTTTTAGCCGCATTCTGCAAAAGTCGGAAACTAACCAAGGACGATGTGGATCAGCTGGAAGCACTGATCCGGAATTATAAGGAGTAATCTATGAGCCATATTTTCTCCACTATACTATCCAACAGTATTTGGGGCAGTGTGCTGATTCTGGTGATCCTGGCCTTGCGGTTGGTGCTTTGGAAAGCACCGCCCAGAATCTTGTGCATGCTGTGGATCCTGGCGGCACTGTGTTTGCTGCTGCCCGCCCGACCCCAGACCAATGTGAGTCTGCAGCCCTCCACCCAAACCGTACAGCACACCCTGGAAGCAGTAGTGTCTTCCCAGCCTGTGCAGACAGATATTCCCAGTCAGGCTCCCCCACCGGAATCCCGGAACTATGTTCCCTATATCTGGGCCGCAGGTGCCGGTATTCTGGCGCTGTACACCTTTATTTCCTATTGGGGTATGAAGATCAAATTAAGAACAGCGGTCACTGACTCGGACGGTGTACGGATCAGCAATCGGATCCGTAGTGCATTTGTGCTGGGGTACCTGCGTCCCCGGATATATCTGCCCCAGAATCTGAATGAGAGCGAGCGCACATTCATTGTGGCTCACGAGCGAGCCCACATCCGCAGAGCAGACCATTGGTGGAAGCTGCTGGGCTTTGTATGCGTATGTATCCATTGGTTCAATCCTGTGGTATGGCTGGGCTATTTTATCATGTGCCGGGATATTGAAACAGCCTGTGACGAAAATGTGATCTATAATATGTCCCTGGAGGAGCGAAAGGCCTACTCCTTCGCCTTGCTCAACAGCGGCAAGCGCATTTCCGGCTTTTCCGCCTGCCCAGTGGCCTTTGGAGAGATCAGTCTGAAGCAACGCATTAAAAATGTGCTGTCCTACCGCAAGCCCTCCTTTGCCCTTTGTGTGGTTACCATTTTATTGGTGGCAACGGTGGCGGTGTGCTTTTTGACCTTGCCGGAGCCAGATACCTCTGTGGCATCTGTCCAGGCAATTGAGCCGGAAACAGAGCCCACAGAAACAGTTCAGGAAACTACCCAGGAGACTACTGAGGGGCCCACCGAGGAAACTGCCCAACCGGAAACCCAGGAGCCCACGGAGCCTGTCACAACACCTCCGGAGACTACCCAGCCTGCACCTCAGCCTACCACGCCGGCCACAAATCCCTCGGTTTCCACAACTCCCTCCACCGGAAGCAACACCATAGTCGATACGGATCAGATTGACGCTCGCATTACTGCCTATGCTGCCAGCCTGGGCTTCCAAACGCTGGATTCCCACCCCAACGGCAATGTAAAAAGCTTTTCCTACACTTACCATACTGGCCGCCACAATTTGGGCAGCAACGATGAGAAGATCATGTATGCCAAGGGAAAGGCCTTGGTGGAAAGCGCCTATGCTCATTGTGAAGAAATCGGGTCACCCATCGGCCAGTCTATAGTTTGGTGCAGAATCAACTATGATGCCTCATCAGGCAGATATTATATGAAGGTATTCTGTGCCACTGTGGAGGCGCAATAGGAGGTACTTATGAAAAAAGACAGAAAACTAATCAGCCTGCTTGTATGCATGGTACTTATGGCAGCCTTGCTTTTGTCCGGCTGCCAGCCCACGGGCATGGGTGCTGCTCCCACCGAGAGTATATCTGAAAGTGCCCCCACCGAGGAGTCCACCGTTCCCGACACGGAAAATACTCTCTCCACCGAGCAAACGCAACCCCAGCAAAGCCAAGAGAGCCATGTTCCTCAGGAAACCACCGCGCCCCAGGAAGGGGACACTACCCCGGACCCCACCAACCCCCGGGAAGAGGATGTGCCCCAACAGACTACAGATCCCACAGAGCCGGATACAGTACCGCCGACTACCGCTCCCCAAACGCCCACCTCTCCCACAGAGCCCACAACGCCCCAAGGCACAGTCATTGCCGGTGGAAGATGGGATGGCGGATCGGTGACCTGGCAAGTCACCTCTGACGGCGTGCTGACGATTGCCGGCAATCGCTCTGTGCAGGGCGCCAACAACTACATTTGGAAGCAATACGCAGATATTATCACCAGAGTGGTCATAGAAGACGGTATCGTAACCGTTCCGGAGAACGCCTTTTCCGGCATGACCAATATTACCAGTGTATATCTGGGACAACAGGTAACCAAGATCTACTACAACGCCTTCCAAGGGTGTTCGTCCTTGCAATCGGTGACCCTGCCCGCCAGCCTGCAAACCGTCGGGCAATCTGCCTTTGGCAGTTGCACCGGTTTGAAAGCCATTTACTTTGCACCCGGCTGTTCCGCGACTATTGAAAGCTATGCCTTTGCCAAAACCGGTATCACAGAGCTGACAATTCCTTCCTATGCGGGGATCATTGAGGCTCGGGCTTTTTCTAAATGCGAATCCCTGGAACGCCTGACCCTGGATGGCGGTACCATTCGCGCAACAGCCTTTGCAGATTGCACCAATCTGAAGCATTTGACCATCACCGCCAACATGACCTACACCGGCGGCAATATTATCCCAAATGTGACCTCCCTCCAAACATTGCATATGGATATCAACGAGATGACCTCATTTGATAACATGAAAAAATTGACCTCCGTCACATTGGGAAACAACCGAACCAAATCCGGGACATACCAAAACTGTACACAGCTGGAAAAGATCCAGTTAAACCACGGTCTACAAATAATTAATAGTTGTGCATTTTGGGGCTGTACCAAGCTGACCTCCGTCACCATCCCCAGCACTGTTACCACCATTGATAACTCCGCTTTCAGAAACAGTGGTGTCTCCAGCTTAGTGATCCCGGCTTCCGTTACCTCCGTTGGCATTGCAGCCTTTAAGTCACCGAATCTGCACCAGGTTACCTTCCTGGGAGACGCCCCGGAATTTATAAACTATAGTGCATTTTCTGAAATGGCAGTGACCGTTTATTATCCTGCTGACAACCCCACATGGACAGAAGAACTTCGAAGCAAATTGGAGGGCAATATCACCTGGATCGGTGTATGACCCCAGGCGCAAGGAGCGAAATATGAAACAAAGAATTGCTTTAATGCTCATATGCATCATCATTTTATTATTCAGCCCATCCGTTTCCGCAGCCACCGAGGGCACCTGCGGTGATAATGTGACCTGGTCTTTTGAGGGCGGCACTTTGTATATCTCCGGCTCCGGTGCTATGTCAACGGATTCTCAAGCACCTTGGTATGGCCTTAGCAGCAAAATTCAACAGGTGGTCATCAGCGAAGGTGTAACCTCCATTTCCTACGCAGCCTTTGCCTATCTGCAATCTCTGACAAGTGTATCCCTGCCCGCCAGTTTGACTACCATTGGAGAACAGGCCTTTAACTACTGCTCCAGTCTGACGCAGATTCAATTGCCTGCCAATCTTCAGCGCTTGGGAAAATACGCATTTCAGGATTGCCGTTCCCTATCCTCTGTCACCATCCCCGGATCGGTCTTAACAATAGGCTACGGCGCATTTACCCGTTGCTATGCTTTACAAAGTGTGACCCTGCATGAGGGCATTACATCCATTGAAAGCTATGCGTTTTATTTCTGCAACCAGCTGACCCAGATCACCATTCCGGACAGTGTCACCACATTGGGTGCCAGTGCTTTCAATAATTGCTTCAAGCTGAACACAGTCCAATTGGGCAGCAATGTTACCGCCATTGACAACCATACCTTTGGCAGCTGCAAAGCATTGACACAGATCCACATTCCGGACAGCGTGACCAAGATTCATTCATACGCCTTTACCGGCTGTACAAATCTTTCTTCCGTGTACATTGGTGCCGGTGTCCGCGAGATCGACACCCTGGCTTTTAACCTTTGCGACAATATCAGCGCTTTGGAATTGAGCCCTGCCAATACAGCCTTTTACGCCGACCGGGGCGTGCTGTACGACAGCAGCAAAACCACTTTGGTGCTCATGCCCGAGGGTTTTACAGGGGCATATTCTGTACTGCCCGGCACTAAGACCATCGGTTATTATGCCTGCTACGGATGCAGTAAACTGACCGGCCTAACCCTCCCCTCCAGTGTAACCAAGCTGGATAATTACTGTCTCGATGATTGCGACAGCCTATCTTCCGTCACACTGAATCAGGGACTGATCTCCATTGGAGAAAATGCTTTTGCCCTTTGTCCAAATCTCACCTCCATTCGCATCCCTTCTACTGTAACTACCATTAAGGGACACGCCTTCCTCAAATGCACAGGCTTAAAAACCATCACCTTTACCGGTATGGCGCCCCAAATTTACGAGACGGCGTTCAATGATGTTACCGCCACCGTTTACTATCCTGCCAATCAGCCAGGCTGGACCACCTCGAAAGGCTCATATTATGGGAGCCTAACTTGGGTCAGTATCTCTTGTAACGGAAACCACACACCGGTGGAAACCCCACAGACAGACCCAACCTGCACGGAAAGCGGACTAAGCGCCGGCAGCCATTGCAGCACCTGCGGTCAGACCATCACTGCCCAAAAGCCCATTTCCCCCAAAGGCCATTCCTTTGGCAAATGGATCACCGTCACCGAGGCCACGGAGCAGGCAGAAGGCTCTGCCAAACGCATTTGCAGTGTCTGTAACGAAGAAGAGGTGAAGGTGCTGCCCATGATCATCCCCGGGCAAACCTATCCCACGGAAGATGAACCCGCAGTGGATAATCCCACCGAGCCCACGACAGAAGCCCAGGTGGACGAAGAGACACAGAAGCCCACCACAGAAGAAACCCTTGAGGACACGCCAAAGCCGTCTCAAACGGAAATCGAAACCACAGTTCCCTCCGACAAAACCGAAAGGAAGCAATCCTCCAACACCACCGTAGTGACCATCGTCATTGTGGCCGGTGCATTGGTGGCCGCAACCATTGCCATCATCCTTGAAAAAAAGAGAAAGTAATAAAAAAGAGACTGTTTTTCAACAGTCTCTTTTTTAATTCATAGTGCCCTGGGCGCGGAGGAACAGCTCGCCGATGCGGCTGCGCAGGGCAATGGCCTCCGGGGTTTGGGCTGTGCCGCTTTCCTCGATCCATTTTGCAGATGCCGCCTGGGCATCCTTCAGTGTCTGCAGATCCATGCTCAGATTGGCCACCCGGAAGGTGGGCAGGCCGGACTGCCGGGAGCCGAAGAAATCGCCGGGGCCGCGAAGCTTCAGATCTTCTTCTGCGATCTTGAAGCCGTCGGTGGTCTTGCACATGGCCTTCATGCGCTGCAGGGTCTCGGGGTTTTTGTTGTGGGAGGTCATGATGCAGTAGGATTTTGCCTTGCCTCTGCCCACACGGCCTCGCAGCTGGTGCAGCTGGGACAGGCCAAACCGATCTGCGTCCTCAATGATCATGAGTGTGGCATTGGGTACATCCACGCCCACCTCGATGACCGTGGTGGCCACCATCACATCGGCTTCACCCCTGGCAAAGGCAGCCATGGCCGCTTCCTTTTCCGCCGCCTTCATCTGTCCGTGGAGCAGGGCAATTCTCAAATCCCGGAACACGGTCTGCTGCAAAGTGGCAGCCCAGGCCGTGGCAGATTTCATATCCAGCTCCTGGTTTTCCTCCACCGCCGGACAGACGATAAAGCACTGATGGCCTTCCTCCACATGCTTACGGATAAAGGCGTTGATTCTCGCCCGGTAGCTTTCGCCCACCAGGAAGGTCTCCACCGGCTCTCTGCCGGGGGGCAGTTCATTGATAATGGACACCTCCAGATCGCCGTACATCAAAAGTGCCAGCGTCCGGGGAATGGGGGTTGCGGACATGACCAGCAGATGGGGGTCTTCTCCCTTGGCGGACAGCTTGGAGCGCTGTCCCACGCCGAACCGGTGCTGCTCGTCTGCCACCACCAAGCCCAAATCATGGAACACAGTGCTGTCACTGACCAGGGCATGGGTGCCAATGACAAAATCCGTTTCGCCGGTTTCTATGGCGGCGCGGGTTTCTTTTTTCTGCTTGGGGGTCAACGAGCCCGTCAGCAGGGACAACCGGATGCCCATGGGGGCTAACAGCCTGGACAGAGAGTGGTAATGCTGCTCTGCCAAAATTTCCGTAGGTGCCATGAGCGCCGCCTGTTTTCCATTTTTCACCGCCAGGAATCCGGCAGCGGCAGCCACCATGGTTTTACCGCTGCCCACATCGCCCTGGATCAGACGGTTCATGGGCACACCCCGCTTCAGATCCGCCACCATATCATCAATGGCACGGCTCTGTGCGCCGGTGAGGGTAAAGGGCAGCGCAGCCAGGAACTCCGACAAGTCCAGTTTTTCATAGGGCTTGGTTTGCTTGCCGTCCCGGGAAGCCCGCATCAGGGCAAGTCCTGCGGAGAACACGAAAAATTCTTCAAAGATCAGCCGCTTTTTGGCCAGCTCCGCCTCTGCCATACTGGCAGGCTCATGGATGGCGTAATAGGCTCGATCCGCGCCCAGAATGCCATACTGACGACGCACAGGCTCCGGGATGATCTCCGCCGGGGGATCGCAGATGGCCAGGGCCTGCTGCACCGCCTTGAACATGGCGGCGTTGGACAGCCCTGCGGTCAGCGGATAAATGGGCAGCACCCGCCGGGTGACCACCGGCTGACTGCCCAGGGGTTCAAAGGCAGGGCCGGTCATGCCATAGCCCAAATAATCCCCGGATAATGTGCCATAGAAAATATATTCAGAGCCGTATTGCAGCTGCTGTGTGGTAAATTTTTGATTAAAGAAGGTCAGATTCAGCCGGCCGGTGTGGTCAGCCACCTGCACCTTGGTAATATCCAGACCCTTGCGGATATGGTTGGTGCGGGGGGTGTTCATGACCATAGCCTTGAAGCAGGCAGGCACATCCACCTCCAGCTTGTCGATGGTGGTCAGCTTGGTGCGGTCTTCATATCCTCTGGGAAAATGGCAGATCAGATCGCCCAGGGTAAAGATGTTCAACCCAGCAAACTGCTTGGCCTTGGTAGGGCCTACGCCTTTGAGTATGGTTACGGGATCTGTTAATTTCGCCACGGTCACACCTCCTTTGCTCAGAGTATAGCACATTTCCATAGAAAATGCCATAGAAATAAAAGCGAGGTTCGTTTGAACCTCCCTTTTCAGTCTGTCAAAAAACATGTTTTTTGACAGACTGACAGAGGTCAATAAAGCCGTCAAGACAAGCAACTCGCACTCGTCGGCGTACAGAGGGTACGGTAGAGGGCGAGTTGCGCAGTAAGCCAAAACACCTTGCGTAGCAAGGCCTTTCCACCTCATCCGTCAAAAATCAGAGATTTTTGCCACCTTCTCCTCAAGGAGAAGGCTTTGTACGCAGCTTTCAATTGATTTG
>JAZNHQ010000094.1:0-5646 GCA_045577035.1 Faecousia sp.
AATGACGGTAAAGCTGCTGCGGGAGCAGGGAAGGGAGATTTCCCCGGAATCCCTACAGGCTCTGAGCTGGCTGGAAAACGGAAAAACAGAACTCCCAAAGGAAGGATTAAAAATATGTTAAGTGCAAAAGAAGTGGCATACGAGGTAACCAAGGCGTTGGACAGCAAGAAGGGTATGGACATCAAGCTGCTGAAGATTGATGAAGTATCCAGCCTGGCAGATTATTTTCTGATCTGTACCGGCACTTCCAATACCCACGTCAAAACCCTCTGCGACTATGCTGAGTATACGCTGGAGCAGCTGGGCGAAAAGCTGCTGGGACGGGAAGGTCACCGGGGAAATTCCTGGGAATTGCTGGACTACGGCTCCATCGTTGTCCATGTGTTTACCCAGGAGGCAAGAGAGTTTTACAGTCTGGAAAGGCTGTGGGCAGACGCAGAGCAGGTGGATATCAGCTCCATCGTTATCGAAGAGTGAAAGAAGGAAAAGAAAATGCACTACGATTTTGCCGCCATTGAAGCAAAATGGCATAAATACTGGCAGGAGAATAACACCTTTTACACGGACGTGTGGGATTTTTCCAAGCCGAAATACTATGTTTTGGATATGTTCCCCTATCCCTCCGGCGTGGGTCTGCACGCAGGTCACCCCGAGGGCTATACTGCCACGGACATTATGTCCCGTATGAAGCGGATGCAGGGCTATAATGTGCTGCACCCCATGGGCTACGACTCCTTCGGTCTGCCTGCGGAGCAGTATGCAGTCAGCACCGGCAACCACCCCAACGGCTTTACACAGGAGAATATCAAAACCTTCTCTGCGCAGCTCAGGGAGCTGGGCTTTGACTACGATTGGTCTAAAATGACCGCCACCTCTGACCCGGAGTTCTATAAGTGGACCCAGTGGATTTTTAAAAAGCTCTACGAGGCCGGCTATGCCAAGCGCATCGAGATGCCTGTCAACTGGTGTGAGGAGCTGGGCACGGTTCTGAGCAACGACGAGGTCATCGACGGCAAGTCCGAGCGCGGCGGCTACCCCGTTGTGAAGAAGAATATGATGCAGTGGGTCATTGACCAGCCTGCCTTTGCGGAAAAGCTGCTGGAGGGCCTGAACGAGATCGACTGGCCCGAATCTACCAAGGAGATCCAGCGCAACTGGATCGGCAAGTCCACCGGTGTGGAAGTGGATTTCAAGCTGGTGGGTGGCGGTGATTTCTCCATCTACACCACCTGTATCGAGACCATCTACGGCATCACCTTCATGGTGCTGGCTCCCGACGGCAAGATCACTCAGAGCCTGCTGGATCGGGTAGAAAACCGGGAAGAGGTGCAGGCCTATATCGACGAATCCGTAAAGAAGAGCGATATGGACCGTACCCAGCTGAACAAGACTAAGTCCGGCTGCCCCCTGAAGGGCGTGTATGCCATCAACCCGGTCAACGGCAAGGAAGTGCCTGTGTTCATCGGCGACTTCGTGCTGGCCAGCTACGGCACTGGTGCGGTCATGGCCGTTCCCAGCCACGACCAGCGTGACTTTGAGTATGCCCAGGTGCATAACATCCCCATGATCCAGGTCATTGAGGGCCGGGATGTGTCCGAATGTGCTTTTGAAAAGCAGGACTATTTGGGCAAGGGCTGCAAGCTGATCAATTCTGAGGAGTTCACCGGGTTGACCGTGGAAGAAGCCAAAGAAGCCATCACCTGCAAGCTGGAAAAGGCCGGCGTTGCCAGAAGAAAGAACAATTACCACTTCCGTGAGTGGATCTTTGCCCGCCAGCGCTATTGGGGCGAGCCTGTTCCCTGTGTGTATACCGAAGATGGCGAGACCGTGTTCCTGCCCGATGAAGAGCTACCCCTGGTACTGCCTGTACTGGAAGACTATAAGGGCAAGGGCGGCAAGGCACCTTTGGAGAACGCTGAAGAGTGGAAGCACTACGATCAAAACGGCATCAAGGGTCTGCGTGAGACCTCTACCATGCCCGGATCTGCCGGTTCTTCATGGTACTATATGCGCTATATTGACCCCAAGAACGAGAACGCCTTCTGCGACCCCGAGCTGCTGAAGCACTGGATGCCTGTTGACCTGTATGTGGGCGGCCCGGAGCATGCGGTGGGTCACCTGATGTACTCTCGTATCTGGAACCGTTTCCTGTACGATAACGGCCTGTCTCCCGTCAAGGAACCCTTCAAGAAGCTGGTTCACCAGGGCATGATCCTGGGCGAAAACGGCATTAAGATGGGCAAGCGCTATCCGGAATTTGTGGTCAACCCCAGCGATGTGGTTCGTGAGTACGGTGCGGACACCCTGCGCCTGTACGAAATGTTCATGGGCCCTCTGGAGGTTTCCAAGCCCTGGAGCACCACCGCTGTGGCCGGTGCCAAAAAGTTTATCAACCGTGTTTGGAACTTCTTCACTGAAAAAGCCAACATCACCGATACCGACGACGGCAAGCTGACTAAGGTCTACCATCAGACCGTGAAGAAGGTCACCTCCGACTTTGAGGTGCTGGGCTTCAATACCGCCATTGCACAGATGATGGTCTTCGTCAACGAGGTCTACAAGAACGGCACTTGTCCCAGAGAGTATGCCGAGGGCTTCATTAAGATGCTTTCCTGCATCACCCCCCATGTGGGCGAGGAGATCTGGCAGATCCTGGGTCACGATACCACCATCGCCTTTGAAAGCTGGCCTACCTACAGCGAGGAAAAGTGCAAGGATTCCGAGATCACTCTGGCTGTGCAGGTCAACGGCAAAATGCGTGGCACTGTGGTCATGGAAGCCGACCTGGATAACGATGCTGTGGTTGCCAATGTGCTGGCCGATGAAAAGATCGCCAAGTTCCTGGAAAAGAACGGCGGCAATATCATTAAGACCATTGTGGTCAAGAACAAGCTTGTAAACTTGATTGTAAAATGAAAAAGTATGTAATTTGCATATGGTTGGCGGTGCCGCTGGTCGCCGCCATATTGCTGGTCGTCCTGGTGGGCATTCCCTATGCTGAGTATCAAAGCGCCAAGACCATGATGGAAAAAGGACAGTATGAGAAGGCGATCATTGCCTTTGAATCCATGGACGGCTATCGGGATTCCGAGGAACTGATCCGGGATTGCCGCATTGCCATTCTGGACAGGGACTATGCTGCTGCCCAGGCACTGATGGACGAGGGGGAATATGAAGAAGCCCTGCAAGGCTTTTCTGCCCTTTACGGCTATAAGGAAAGTGACGAAATGATCCTGCAGTGCCGTTACGCCATAGCGGATTCACTTGAGCAGGAAGGGCAGTTTTCCCAGGCGCTTTATGCCTTCCGTGATCTGGAGGACTATTCGGATGCACCTCACAGAACATTGATGCTGTGGAGCAAGGTGGCCCGCCATGAATATGTCAGCGCCGGTGCTTTCCATACGGTGGGTCTGTGTGCCGGCGGTACGGTAGTTGCCGCAGGCGCAAACGAAAATTTGCAGTGCGATGTACTGACCTGGACGGATATTATTGAGGTCAGTGCCGGCGACCTGCATACGGTGGCATTGCGTGCAGACGGCAGGGTAGAAGCCACAGGCAATAACCAGCATGGCCAGTGTAATACCGGTGCATGGCGGGATATTGTGGCGGTCAGCGCAGGCTGGTTTCATACGGTGGGTCTGAAAAATGACGGTACCGTTGTAGCGGTCGGCCATGACGAGTACGATAAATGCCAGGTATCCGCCTGGAACAGTATTCTCAGCGTAGATGCAGGCTTTTCCCACACGGTGGGTCTGCGTGACGATGGCACGGTGGTTGCCGTGGGCTACGACGATTTTGGCCAGTGCCAGGTATCGGAATGGACGGACATCGTGTCTATCAGTGCCGGAGGACACCATACGGTGGGCCTTCGTGCGGACGGTACGGTGGTTGCCGTGGGCAATGACGAATACGGCCAGTGCCAGGTATCGGATTGGACGGATATCGTGGCCATCAGTGCAGGCTACTGCCATACGGTGGCGCTGAAAAAGGACGGCACAGTGCTGTCTGCGGGGCAGAATGAATACGGCCAGTGCCAGGTATTGGATTGGACGGATATTGCTCAGCTGAGCGCCGGTACCCGCCATACGGTAGCGCTGAAAAACGATGGCACGGTCGTTGCCACGGCTTTTGATACCTCCTTCTCCGACGCCATGTGGACATATGCCTATGACGGCCAGTGTGAAGTCTCCCATTGGCAGAATATCGGCTACCAATTCTCTGAAAAAGATCAACACGCTATTGACAATCCTCCTGAAGCATAATAAAATATTTATAGTTTCCTGACTGTGAACGGATCACGGAAAACGCTTCACAGAATATAAAGAAAAGAGGTAACCTTATGGCGTTCTGTACCAAATGCGGCAGCAGCGTTGCGGAAGGCGCAGCCTTCTGTACCAACTGCGGCAATCCTCAGAATGTGGCACCGGCTGCTCCTGTGTATACAGCACCTGCGGCTCCCGTTGCCCCTGTGGCACCTGCTCCTAATTATGCAGCTCCCGCGGCACCTGTTGCTCCGACCTACGTACCCCCTGCGCCCACTACTGGCCAGTTGCATTGCCCCAACTGTAAGGGCACGAATCTGACCCCCGTGGTGGAAACCTCTGTTGACGGTGCACTGACCACCTCCCGCGGGCATGTGAGCGCAACCAGAGTGAATAATACCCACCGCAATTACTGGATGTGCGGTACCTGCGGCAACAAGTTCCGTAACATTCAGAACCTGCAGGAGGAGATCGTCAAGACTGAAAAGAGTGTCACCACCGCAGGAATCATGGCGGTGATCGGCGCGATCTTGTGCTTCATTTTCTGCATGATGGCTGACGGTGCAGGTATGCTCGGCTTCTTCTATTGGTCCTTTATTTTGTTCTTTGGCCTTTTTGCCATCGTATCCTTCTGCTACATATTCGTGTATAAGGGCAGAGCGGAGCAGATGAAGCAAGAGCTTGCCTACCTACAGCAAAACTGTTTTTAATTCATAATATACGCCTAACATTACAAGAAAAACCGGAATCAAGCTCGTTAGAGCGTGATTCCGGTTTTGATTTGTTTACTCTTCCCAGTTGTGCCAGATGTTCTGCACATCGTCATCTTCTTCCATGATGTCGATGAGCTTTTCCATGAGCTTGATATGCTCTTCGGATTCCAGCTTCTGATAGTTCTGGGGAACCATTTCGATCTGTGCGGAAGCGAAGGTGTACTTCTTGGCGGTCATGGCATCGGCCACGGCGTTGAAATCGTCGGGGTCGGTGTAGATGGTGAAGCAGCCTTCCTCGGCTTCGAAATCGTCAGCGCCGCAGTCCATGGCATCCATCATGACGGTATCCTCGTCATAGTCGCCATCTTCGTTGTCGATGACCAGTACGCCCTTCTTGTCAAAGCTCCAGCTCACGCAGCCGGAAGCGCCCAGATTGCCGCCGAATTTATCAAAGTGGTGGCGCATGGAGCCTGCGGTACGGTTACGGTTGTCAGTCATCGTCTCCCCGATTACAGCAACACCACCGGGGCCGTAGCCTTCGTAAGTGATGCTCTCATAGCTGTCACCGCCGCCGGCACCGGAAGCCTTCTCTAAGCAACGCTTGATGTTATCGTTAGGCATATTGGCCGCCTTTGCCTTGGTAATAACGGTAGCAAGGCGGGAGTTGTTAG
>JAZNHQ010000095.1:0-8831 GCA_045577035.1 Faecousia sp.
GCAAAAATCTCTGATTTTTGACGGATGAGGTGGAAAAAGCCTTGCTACGCAAGGTGTTTTGGCTTACTGCGCAACTCGCCCTCTACCGTACCACCTGTACGCCGACGAGGGCGAGTTGCATGTCTTGACGGCTTTAGTGACCTCTGCCAGTCTGTCAAAAAAGAGTTTTTTGACAGACACAAAAAAGAACCTGCCGGGGGCAGGTTCTTTTTTATTATTCTTCAGCCATTTTGTTCAGGGATTCCAGCACATTTTCTACCCACTGCTGGCCGCCCTCGGGGCCGACCATGTTACAGAACAGGGATGCACTGTAGCCCTTGTTGTTCTTGCCCCGCTCAGTGGCAAGGTAATTGCCGCCCTCATCACCGGCCAGCTGCACCACGAAGGTCTGCACAAAGGGGCTGCGTGCCTGCAGGCGGTGCATAAAGTCCATATACAGCTCAAAACGGATGGTAGCAAAGGCAATATCACCGATACGCACCGTATGTACATGGGTGGGCCAGTTGGGATTCTCCTTCTGGTCTTCCCAACGGCCAATGGCACGCTCGTTACGACCCTTAACGGAATTATAGGTAGACAGAGCCTTGCGGTAGGCTTCGGGGGTTGCCTCGTTGGGATCGGGGATCCGGTTCTTCATCTCCTCGATATTGGCTTCACACCAGGCCTTTTCCTCATCGGTGATCATGCGGCGCATAAGCTCCATATCATGAACCTCATGGCACACAGGCACATCGGTGCGGATATCCTTCTTTGCCCAGGCGTAAACCTCACGGATACCATCGGTGATCCGCTCAGCAATGTCGTAACGCTCGCCCATGACCTTATCATATTCGTCACCGGAGTTGGCCTTCACCGCACCGGGAGTATAGTGCAGATCGTATTTCAGCGCCATGCGGCGGGCCTGCGCCTTATAGTAATGGAGGGTGCGGGGAGACAGGTCACCGGCGGCTGCGCACTGGGGCAGCACGAATACATCCTCGCCGTACTCCTTGGCCACCATCTGCCGCACTTCGTTCCAATAGTCTGCGGACAGCTTGGTGAAATGCTCGGACAGCTGGCTGGGACAAGGCACATTGACCACGATACCGGTCAGCTTCTCATTCTTATCGAAGGTGAACATCAGATTCAGGAAGTGGTCAGCACCGGCCTCAAAGCCTGCAAACCACTCGTCATTGGTCTTGCCGTACATGACCGCATGACCGTTGGGGGCAATGCTGCTCTTCTGCTTCTGGGAGTAGTCGTGCAAATAGGTAGAGCGGCGGGAATGCGCCACCACTGCGTAGCCGTAGCCGTAGGCCATACCGGCCTCCTGGCGGTTATTCCAGGCATCTACAATGGCCTTGGCGCACTGATCTGTAAAGAACTCACGGTACTTGGCACCGGAATAGATCTCCTTGCCGTCGGGAGTTTTTTCCGGGGAGTCCGTCACACAGCCGCCGGAGTGGGTATGGGTTGCGCCCATGATGATCTTCTCCACAGGGATTTCGGGGCAAAGCTTTGCCACCTTTTCCCGGGTGATCTCCACCACGCCGCCACGCAGTACCACCAGGTCTACGGTGCAAAAAATCACCACATCCTCACCGCCGTCCACGCACATAGCAGTGGCATACAGAGGGTCATGGATGCCTTCGGAAACACGCATATACATCTGACCGGGAATCAGAATGGGCTCATTGATAGACAACTCCTGCTTACCCCAGCCGATCTTCAAATTACTCATGGTCAATACCTCCATAAAAAACTGACAGATTACAAGGGTATTGTAATCTGTCAGCAAATAATTGTCAATTCTTCCCAGGAAAGATTCTGCCCCAAAACTGAACAAAACGCAATGTTTAGTTCACAAATGAGATCAGAACTCCAACAGGTTAATGAACAAGCCGCCCTGGACGGTTCGGGCATGGAACTGCCGCTCCCATGGCTCATTGGTAAAGTGCAGATCGGTCATGGGCACACGGTCGGGGGTCTCGTTGAAGAAATTCCAAACCGCATTTACGATCATGTCTGTATACTCTTTATCGTTAAAGAGCATGGTAGACCACAGCTCCCAGTCGGTCTTGGTGTACTGGCCACGGCTGTCCATGGGAATGCCGTAGGGGCCCACCTGCTTTTTGTACCAGGCAAGTTCCTTATCGTACATCTTTTGGCTGAACAGGTGCAGATCCAGCAGCTTGTCCCAAACCATGTTGTACTTCATGCTCCAGGTGCCTTCCTTGTCGAAGGTCAGCCGGTAGCACTCTGCGTCCTCGGAATTGGCCTCCAGCTGGGCAGACATTTCTTCCGCCTTGGCACGGTAATAAGCGGCGTTCTCCTGATCGCCGGTTTCGCTCAGCAGCTTGGCGTAGGCACCCAAGGCACAGACGGACTTGGCAGAGAGGTTTACATTGTGTGCCAGGTGACCGGCAAAGTCGTCGGTGCAAAGCTGATTGTCGGGGTTGTAGCCGATCTTCACCAGGTAATCTGCCCATTGCTTCAAAAGCTTCTGATGCTTCACAAAGTAGGCCATATCCTTCTTGGCAAAGCAAGCCGCTGCCACGCACAGCAGCATATTGCCGCACTCCTCCACAGGCATTTGGGAATCTATGGGCATCCGCATTGCGCGATGACGGAAGGTATAGCCATAGGTCTGTCCGTTGCACAGGGGGTATGTACCGATGTCGTGGGGCGCGAACTCGTGGAGCCACAAGCCCTCGTCGATCATCTTGAAGATGGGGTTGAGCATACCCTCCACCAGCTCCGGTGCATATAGCAGGAACAGCGGAATGGAAGGATAGGTCACATCTACCGTACCCGCCGAGCCATTGGAGTAATTCTCCTTGGAGATAAACTGCATCTGACCGTCGTGCCATGTCAGCTTATGACCTGCGACCACCTGGCGGTATGCCAGTGCCAGCAGATCGGCATACTTGTCAGATACCGTTCTTGCCTTGGCCAGCAGCTCATCCTCGAAGATGCGGACTTTTTCCAGAATCTCGTCATGCTCATCCAAAGCCTTACGAAGCATTTGGGTGAAGCTGTCTCCGTCCTTTTTCCAGTAGGCATCAATATTCTCACCGAAATATTGCAGGCTCTTTACGTCGTCGTAGGCCAGGGCGATACGGTCGGCGATGGGCGTGGTGTTGCCGTTCCATTCCTTGCGCACGATAATTGTGGGATAATAGGGCGCAACGGTGTGCCTCTCATGAACCGTGTACTCCATGGGTCCTCTGCACTCCAGCCGGGGACCCTGGGGACACAAGGGGTTGATAGCACGCAGACGGGGATGGGAGTAGGTGGTACCCAACTTCACATGGAATGAACGCAGGCTCATGGCTTCTTGAATGTAATCGGGGGCTACCACATGGAAGTTGCCCCACTCAATCCGGTGATCGTCACCGTGGTGCTTGAGCATATTCTCCGTGCCGGAAGTGAATGCGATGGACAGAGGGGTTAGCTCCACAGCTACCTTCTGGGTGATCTCACTGACACAGAATTCTCCGGAGAAGCCAAAATGCACATGGATGTCATGGGGCTGGTCGTCCTTGGGGGTGATCTTGTAATCCACATAGGTCACGGGACGGCTCATAACCATCAGATCATTCAGAAGCAAGGGGCTGGTAAATTTCAGTTCCAGGGTGATCAGGTCATTTTCAAAGGTATAGGTGGTGGTCATGGGACGGATTTCGCAGCCGGTCTGGGTCAGCTTGCGATAGCCGGAAGAATACCGGGCATCGTCGGCATAGGATTTACCCATAAACTCATAGATCTGGCCATCGACGATCACCAGACCGAACATATATTGCCGCTGGCCATCCCAATGGCGGGTCACATCGTCTGTCAGGTTTGTGGCAAAGCTCCAAACGCTGAAAAAGGGGTCGTGGGTCACCAGCGGTACTGCCGGTGCCCGGAAATACGTTGCTTTCATACGCCTTCTTTACCTCCCCAATTTTTGATGTGTTCCCAAAGCTTTAAGCAATGCTCCGGGTGTTCGCCGTTGCGGATAAATACCAAGTACACAGTTCCTTTTGTGAGCAGGCAGTCCTCACCGAAGGGCATCTTGGAAATATCAATACCCACAGGAGAGCCTTCTGCCTCTGATTCCTCACGCATCTGCACGATCATGTTCTGCTCATAGAGCCATGCCAGCTCTTCTTCGGATAGCAGACCGGTTAGATCCATGTAGATCCGTTCATCCACATAGTGTTCAAAAGAGTAGGGATCCATGATCATATAATCCAGATCCTTGCCCTCGATCTGCGCCAACACACCCATGGTGGTACTGTAGCTGTCATCGGTGTCCGACACCGTTGCAGAGCCCTTTATGGTGGAGCTGGACAGGTAGATCTTTCCGTCGGGGCTGCCCAACACATCCTCAAAGAACACATCGGTCAGATAATCGTGTCCTTCAATGGTCAGCTCCACATTGCTCATCATACCGCAGCAGTAATACTGCATATCGGCATTCAATGCGGCGGAAATGGCCACCGAAATGATGATCACGATCATCAGCGCAATGAACATATATTCTTTATAGTAAGTCCAAATATGATCCAGCTTTTCCTTGAAGGTCATTTCCTTCAGCCGTTCTTTTTCCAGAGAAAAATGCTTTTTCAGTTTCGAGAAGGGTATTTTCATTGGCTTTCTTCCTCATTGGCTTGATAGCGGTGCAAAATACGGATCAATGTATTTTTCAGCAGTGCCGTAATCACCACGCCCATAACCGCGTAATACACAGCAATAAAGATCAGCAGTGCCAGGAACCCCAGCAACGGGAACCATATCAGCAGAAATACAGGCAGCCACAAAATGGCGGCAGAAGCCAGGACCTGCAGGGGGGCATGGGCAATCAGATACCAGCTGTCCATCATCCAGCCGTTGGCATCATTTTCAAAATACACATTGACGGGGATCATGGCGGTGCTAAAGAGCATCACTACCAGGAAGAAAACCACATGAATGGCCGTTTGGATCACAGAGCCCACACTGATCAGCTGGGGCTGGCTGATCAACACATCCAGGCACTTCAAGGAGTTGGTCAGTGTAAACCAGCCTGTGAGCAAGCAGAACACAGTGGCAACCAACATACGCCAAAAGTTTTTCTTAAAACCCTCCCGGTAGCCCTGAAAAGAGCTGTCTCCACGGATGCTGTAGCGCACTGCGCTGTACAGACCGCTGCTGGCGCTGCCGATCGTAACAATGGGCAAACAGCTCACAAGAAACAGCAGATTCAGCATAATGGCACTGCCGATCTTATTGATCACGCCCATAAATTTTTGAAATACGGTTTGTTTTTCTTCCACAGTCCATTCCTCCCACGATAATACAGACTACATTATACCGCCATTGTTTCCCTTTGGCAAGAACGGAAACATTGCCAAACTGTAAATTTTCTCCTGTTTCTCGAAAAATACTTGCTTTTAGGCACAAATTCCATTAAACTGAAAAAACAGATTAGAACTTAGAGGTTTACTTATGAAGGGTTTATTTAATTACGATAATAAATTCATGCAGCTGCTGATGACCGTAGGCGATCTGGTCATTCTGAATTTCATGTACCTGCTGTGCTGCCTGCCCATCGTTACCATCGGCGCCGCCCAGGCCGGCCTTTGCACCGGTCTTCGCAAGCTGACGGACAAGGACGATGACACCTCTCCTGCCGCCGCGTTTATGCGGGGCTTTGCGGGCGGCTTTACTAAGATCACTCCCGCCTTTCTGATCATGCTGTTCCTGATCTTCCTGACCGGCTACACCGCCGCTTCCGTGGCTTTCTTCGATGTGAACGGAATGAAGGGCGCACCGGTAGTGCTGTCTGTGATCTCCGTGTGCATCTGCGCACTGTTCCAGACCATGATCAGCGTGTTCCATTCCCGGTTTGCCTGCACTGTTTGGCAGCTGTTCCGCAATGCCTGGTTTATGTTCCTGGCACACCCCCTGCGTTCCATTGCGGCGGCAATTTTGGCATGGAGTCCGGTGATCCTCTTCCTGGGTGATCTGCGGATATTTGTGCTGCTGACCCCTGTTTTCATCACCTTGTTTTTCAGCTTCACCTTCCTGCTGATCAACAGCCTTATGAAAAAGCCCTTTAACGATGTGATCCAGGTCTTCCAGGAAAGACAGGAACAGGCCGAATCCACCGAAGAAACCGAATAAAATCACCGAAACTGCCGCTTCCGCGGCAGTTTTTTTCTACAAATATGGACAAATCAAAAAAATAGGTTGTAAACTTGCTTAAAATGATGTAAAATAGTATGACTGGTAGACTGCGTACACTCGGTTAGTGCGTCTACATTATTGTTGAAACCGCAACATCTTTGTGTTATAATAGATCTGTTCGGTAATTATTTTGATATTTCATTCATGGAGGTAACTTCCTATGGAAAAACCTATTGTACTGGTGATCATGGATGGCGTGGGCAAGGGCGACGGCGGCAACGGTGATGCTGTTGCCAGAGCCAACACCCCCACTTTGGATCATCTGCTGGCCACTTGCCCCCATACTTACCTGAAGGCACACGGCACCGCCGTGGGTCTGCCCTCCGACGAGGATATGGGCAACTCCGAGGTTGGCCATAACGCACTGGGCTGCGGCCAGGTCTACTCCCAGGGCGCCAAGCTGGTGGGCGAGTCCATCGAAAACGGTGTGCTGTTCACTTCCGACACCTGGCAGGATCTGATGTCCAACGCCAAGGACAAGGCTCTGCATTTCCTGGGTCTGCTGTCCGACGGCAATGTTCACTCCAACATCGCCCATCTGATCGGCATGCTGAAGCAGGCCAAGTCCGAGGGCGTCAAGAAGGTCTACTGCCACATTCTGCTGGACGGCCGTGATGTGCCTGCCACCTCCGCACTGGAATATGTGGAGCAGCTGGAGAATGTGCTGAAGGAGCTGAACACCGACGGCTGTGATTACGCCATTGCTTCCGGCGGCGGCCGTATGCAGGTGACCATGGACCGTTACGAGGCCAACTGGGCTATGGTGGAAAAGGGCTGGCAGACCCATGTGCAGGGCATTGGCCGTATGTTCCCCAGTGCTTCCCAGGCCATTGAGACTTACCGTGCCGAAACCGGCTGCATCGACCAGGATCTGCCCCCCTTCGTGGTGGAAAGAAGCGGCCAGCCTGTGGCCAAGATCGCCAATGGCGACAGCGTGATTTTATTCAACTTCCGCGGCGACCGCGCCCAGGAGATTTCCCTGGCCTTCGACCGCAAGGATTTTGATAAGTTCGACCGGGGCGACTTCACCGGCGTAAAGTTTGCCGGTATGCTCCAGTATGACGGCGATCTGAACATTCCCGAAAATTACCTGGTGCGCCCCCCTGTGATCAAGGACACCCTGACTGAGGTCATGTGTGCTGCCGGTATTACCGAGTACGCCGTGTCCGAGACCCAGAAATACGGCCATGTAACCTACTTCTGGAACGGCAACCGCTCCGGCAAGGTAGACGAGGCACTGGAAACCTATGAGGAGATCCCCTCCGATGTGATCCCCTTCGAGCAGGCACCTGCCATGAAGTCCAAGGAGATCACCGAGAAGCTGGTGGATGCCATGGCATCCGGTAAATACCGCTTCCTGCGCTGCAACTACCCCAACGGCGACATGGTGGGTCACACCGGCGCCATGGATGCAGTCATCTACGCCATGGAGTGCGTGGACAACTCTCTGAAGGCTGTGCTGGAGGCCGCTGACAAGTACGGCTACACCGTACTGATCACCGCCGACCACGGCAACGCCGATCAGATGACCGAGGAAAAGAAGGGCAAGGTCGCCGTGCGTACTGCCCACTCTCTGAACCCCGTTCCCTTCATCATTTACGATAAGGACAACGACTGGAAGATCATCGAAGCCAACTACGGTCTTGCCAATGTGGCTCCCACCGTTGTGAAGATGATGGGTCTGGAAGCTCCCACCTGCTGGGAAAAAAGTATTGTATAATTCGATAGGAGGCTGCATATTATGATTCGACACGAAACCGATAACGGTTCTGTAAACGTAAGCACCAATGTGTATACCGATATTGCCGGCACCGCTGCCGCTAACTGCTTTGGCGTAAAGGGTATGGCTGCCCGCTCCGTAAAGGATGGCCTGTACCACCTGCTTCGCAGAGAGTCCGCATCCAAGGGCGTCCGTGTGGAATTCCATGAGGACGGCACCATTTCCATCGACCTGCATGTGATGGTGGATCACGGTGTAAACCTGAGTGCTGTGGGCGCATCCATCATTTCCGAGGTTCGCTATGTGGTCACCAGCACCACCGGCACCGAGGTCAGAGCTGTCAATGTTTTCTTTGACTCTATGAGCGTTTAACCAGTTGGAGGTACACAGGATTGAGACAGATAATTAACGGCGCGGAGCTTCGCAGACTGATCATCAGTGCGGCCGCCGCCATAGAGATAAACAAGCAGAAGCTCAATGAGCTGAATGTATTCCCCGTTCCCGACGGCGACACCGGTACCAACATGGCCATGACCGCCAACACCGCCGCCACCGACCTGCGCAAGGTAGAGGACCCCAGCCTGGATAAGGCTGCCAAGACTGCTGCCTCCGCCATGCTCCGTGGTGCCCGCGGCAACTCCGGCGTGATCCTGTCCCTGCTGTTCCGGGGCATTTCCAATAAGCTGAAGGGCTGCACCGACTGTGACGGCGTGCTGTGGGCTGCCGCTCTGCAGGAGGGTGTGGACGCTGCATACAAGGCAGTTATGAAGCCCGCCGAGGGCACCATTCTGACCGTGGCTCGCCTGGCTGCCGCTAAGGCACAGGAAGCCGCCCAGGAGAACAACTATTTTGAATTTGTCCACGAGGCTGCCATTGAGGAAGCCAAGGTGGCACTGGCCAACACCGTCAACCAGAACCC
>JAZNHQ010000096.1:0-3158 GCA_045577035.1 Faecousia sp.
TAGTACGGCCGGACAATACGCATTTACCCATGGCAATCATCGTTACTTCCCTTACCCGCCCGGTATCTTTTTTTCCGGAAAACCCTTATGATTTCTGAGCTATTTCGTTATCGGGCGGGTATGGGCAATAAAGATTACCACCCAGAGTAAACGCGTATTGGGCTGCGCACACGAGCGCTGCCTGTGGCAGAAAAAGCGAGTGGGCAAGCATGTGCCGCGGTCGGCAGGGAGCAAGCCAGCTGTGTCTGGCGAAGCTTCCGCCGGGTACCGCAAACGGATGAAACGCCCTTGCGCTTCAAATTGGAATTTGCAAAAACCGGGAGCGCAAAGCTCCCGGTTAATGTATGCAATTACGAACTGGTGTCGCCGATCTTTTTCAGGGAATTTCTGGCCAGCGCCAGGAACACCAGGCTCATGACCAGCAGGATGCCCCAAGTCAGCAGCATATGCTCTTCGGTGGCGGCGTACATGGACTCGTACTTATCGCCCAGATAGGACTGCGCCGTGCTGTCCGTCAGATAGCTGGCGGGCATATACTGTCCCTGCTTTTCTGCAGCTGTGGCCAGGGTCAGGCCGTTAAAGTTACAGGTAGAGCCCAGAGCCTCCATGCTCCAGCGGCAGCCGGTGAGCCAGGAAATGATCTCCGTCGCGCCGGACAGCTTGAAGATGATGCCGGAGAATAGGATCTGGGGCATCAGCAAAATGGGTGCCACGGTCATGGCCTTATCCGCATTGTCGAACATAGCCGATACAAACAGGCCGGTGGCAGCGGCAGAGAAGGCGGTCAGGAAGTTGGTGACCAGCAGCTCCATAAAGGCAGGCAGCAGCACACCATCATCCGGCGTACCCACAAGCAGGGCAAACACGGCGGTGAGCATAGCGGTCTGCAGCAGACACATGAAGCCCAAGACCGTTGCTTTGGAGGAAATATAGGCCTTTAAGGACAGGCCGGTCATATATTCCCGCTTCAGAATATTGCGTTCCTTACAGATCTCCTGGATGGCGTTGAGAATGCCGATCCAGAAAGAGGAGCAGGACAGGGCGAACATCAGGCTCTTGGTGGCACCCACGGTCTCAAACTGCTTGCCGTTGGCAACCAGTGAGATCAGCAAGCCCAGCAGCGGTGCCTGGATCAGCAGCAGCCGCAAGCGCTGCTTATCGTTCATGATCAGCTTGGTGTAGCGGCTGCGCAGGATCTTCTTCTGCCTTGCGTGCTCTGTAGGCGCAACTTGTGAGGCCTGGGGCTGCTTACGCAGCACGCCCACAGGTGCCACGGTCTTGGCATACTCTGCTGCCCAGTACTTGGCATCCTTGGTGATCATGTTGTACACATCCACCACATTGTCCACCTGGAAGAAGCGCAGCGCCTCGTCCAGAGGGCCGCAGAAGCACAGGTTACCGCCCATGCCCATGAACACCACCTTATCGCACAGGTGCAGCTGCAGGGTGCTGTGGGTGACCAGGATCACGGTCTTGCCGTCGTTGGCCATTTGGCGCAAAGAGTGCATCAGATTGCGCTCTGTTCCGGGATCCAGACCGGAGGCCGGCTCATCCAGGAACAGCAGATTGGGGTCGGACAGCAGCTCCACGGCGATACTGGCACGCTTGCGCTGGCCGCCGCTGAGTGCCTTAATGAGGCTGTCCCGCTTTTCGGTTAGCTCTACGGTGGCAATGGCACGGTTGATGGCCGCCTCCCGCTCCTGCTCGGAAACATCTGCCGGCAGGCGCATCTGGGCGGTAAATTTCAGCATATCGTAAAGGGAAAGATTGTCGTAAACGATGTCGGACTGGGGCACATAGCCCACCAGCTTTTGCAGGCTGGCAAAGTTCTCGTACAGGTCGATACCGTTGATGAACACCTCACCGGCAGCGGGCTTCAGATAGCCGCACATGGCGTTGAGCAGGGTGGATTTGCCTGCACCGGAGCCGCCGATAATGGCCACCAGCTCGCCGGGCTGGATATTCAGACTGACCTTGTTGCAAGTAACGAATTTCTTACCGGGCTTGCCACGCTCGATGACCACGGAGGAGGTATCCACGCTGATACCGCCACGGAAATAGCAGTAGGAAATAAACTGGGCCGTGAAGATCAGCTTGGTATTGGTGATGGTGATCACATCTTTTTCGTGGAGCTGGGCTCTGCCCTGGATACGCAGGCCGTTGATGAACACACCGTTGGCGCTGCCGTTATCGTACAGGAAATAGAACTCACCCTCCTTGCAGATGGTGGCATGGAGCTGGGATACGCTCACATGGGGCAGTACGATGGTGCAGTTTTCCCCTCTGCCGATGGTGACCTGGAGCTGACCGGCAATGTTCAGCACATTCCACTTATTGGCCGTATTACCGGCGGAGAACACGAACAGAACGCCGTTGGACACGGTCTCCACGCCGTCGTCCACACGGACAAACTCGCCATCGCCCAATTCCTTGCGGCGAATATTGGCGTGGTTGAACAGCAGACCGTTGGTGCTTCCCAGATCCTCGATGTACCACCTGCCGTTTTGCTGCACAAAGCGGCCATGGTAGCGGGAAACCAGCCGGGAGGTCAAAACGATGTCGTTATCCTCCGCACGGCCAAAGGTCACCGCGTCCTTGCGGTAATTCGCCAGCTTCACATTGACCGGCTGACTGAAGGCGTCAAATATGGTTACCTGCAGGTCACAGGGGGCATTTACATTGCTCATACATTATCCTACCTTCTTCTTTTTTCTGCCAATGAGCAGGAAGATCACCATAACCGCAAGACCGATAAACACACCGATGATGGGAGTTTCTTCGTCGTACACCGTTTCATAGTACGAGTAGTACGAATTATAGCGGCGGGTGGCATTGGCATAGCCCAGGTTAATGCTCATAGCGATGGTACCTAACAGAATACTGATGAAGCCAACCACAGTGCCGCCCATATTTTTCTTGCCGGACTGGACCTTGCCGATCAGTGCCAGCACCATGGCGATCACACCGGCGCCTATTGCAAACTCAGGCTCCATTTCTGTCTGCACCAAGCCGGCAACGCTCAAACACAAGGCCGCCAAATACAGGGTATTCCACTTTTTCTTAGCAGTCTTCTGGGTAATATTGGGTGCCGCCGGCTGCTTCACCGGGGGTGGGTATACGGGGGAGTCGGAGCGTAGCCATGTCGGTCTGTGGGCCAA
>JAZNHQ010000097.1:0-31157 GCA_045577035.1 Faecousia sp.
TCCTCTTTGCCTCCCCTGCAGGGGAGGTGCCCCGGAGGGGCGGAGGGGTGTTGTCGAAAAACGCATAAACGTTGGCTTTTTCACCCCTCAGTCGCTTCGCGACAGCTCCCCTACAAGGGGAGCCTTAGAGCGATAAATTGAAATTTGAACGAAAAAACTCCCGGAGGAATCCGGGAGTTTTTGCTTCTTATTTTGTTTTCTTCAGGACAATGGCGTGCGGAAGAAACAATTCTAACATTTGTTAAAATTTATCTGACATTATTTCAATGACAATAAGCCTAAAAAGCAGTATCATAAATATAGAATTCTTTGTGAATTATTGTTAAAGGAGCGGGTTTTATGAAAAAGTATTGGATCGTTCTGATGGCAGCAGCTATGCTGCTGGGGGGATTTATCCTTGGTACTGCCGGGGTGGCCCAGGCGGAAGAGAATGAAATCCGGTTGCTTTACGATGACAGAAAAGACCTGTCCACGCTGTTGGGTGTGGATGTGGAAGCTGTCGAAATTTCCAATGAAACTGTCACATCCATGGCAGTGGGAACTGAGAACCCGGATGCCCATGTTTTGGTTTATGAAGATGGTATTTTGTATGCCACCGGCACCGGTACTGCCACGTTGACCGTGAACGGCGTGGATTATTCCGTTACGGTGGAGGCTGCGCCCATTTCCCTGTTTATGATCACCGGCCACTCTGTGGGCATTGGCGAGCAGGGTGATGCGGCACAGTCCGTGGCCATTGAGCCGGGACAGGCCTACAGCGCCCACCGGTACTGGACCTACGAGAATAACAACAAGTGCCAGCTGATCATCGATCCGGAAGAGGTCACCGAGACCACCGGCTTGGGCTATACGGCAGAAAACCGGATATCCGGTATCGATGCCTTTGCTGCCGGCGGTGGTGGCACCATCGGTGGAGGCTCCGGTCTTGCATGGCGCTGGAATCAGTTGACCGGTGAAAAGGTTTGGGTCATCAATGCTGCCCGTGGCGGCTCTTGCCTGAACCATTGGGTTCCCGGTGCGGTGGGCCCCAGCACCACGCGGTATAAATATCTGTACGAATCCTCCATGGAAGCCTACCGCAACGCCCAGTACATTTTGAAAAATGAGATCGCCGCCGGACACTATACACTGTCCCATATGGGTATGCTCTATCATAACGGCGGCAATTTCACCAAGTTTACCGGTTGGACCTATCCTGACCTTCAAGAGTATTACGATCTGATGTGGAATAGCTTTCAATCCGATCTGACCACAGATATGGATGGTGACGGCAACACAGAGACATTGGAGTTTTTGGGTCTTGTACCCACCTGGGGCGGCACCAATAATGTGACCTACACCAATGATAGATCCGTGTCCTATTATATGGCTGTCAGCAAGGATTACCCCCATGCATTCCTCGCTTGTGACATCACCCGCTACTTCCAGACAAAGGATGATCTTGCCAATTTCCCGGCCATTACATACGCCACCCAGAGCGAGCCGGTTTCCGTGCCGGAGAGCATTCTTTCTATCAAAAACGGTGGCACCAGCGACAATAGCTTCTTCTGTCTGAATGATTACGGTCACCTAAGTCAGGTAGCTTATAATGCCCAGGGCATCGAGATGGCCGATAATGTGTATCGCTATCTGTTTGACAACAGCGAAGTAACTGTCCACTTCCGGGATATCAATAATAATATTTTGCCGGATGTTACGGAACTGCGTGTAGGACAAACCATTATGGCTGTGCCCATGCTGGATCCCGAGTGGGAGACCGATTTGGAGCTGACTGCCACCGGCGCGATCCGTTTGGATTATCCCTGTGCTGTGGTCGGAGTTGAGGTTGGAACTGGCTCCCTGACCATAAGCCGTGACGGCCAAACACTGAAGCAAATTGATTTCACCGTCACCGAAGGACACACCCATTGCTTCTGCGTAGGCGCAGAGGCCCAACCGGAAGGACATATCTGCGATGACAACCTACTATGGCAATCTGTAAATGCCAATCCTGTTACCCTGTCGGAGAACGGTTATTATTATCTGGATTGGGTGGCCAATAAGGCCGCCAGTATTCAGGTGGCAGACGATGTGGATGCTTACATCTGCTTGAACGGAGCCAAGATTTACGCTTCCCAGACCATTAAGTTAGGCAAGCGTTCCAGTCTGACCATTTGTGATTGTTCTCTGGGTGGCAGTGGTACCATCACCATATCCGGCGCAGGACTGGGCGCACCCGCATTTCTCAACGGTCAAAAGACCATTACACTGATGAGCGGTACCATCAGCGGTACCATCAGCAATGCGACTTTCCCGGCGGTAACCATGTCCAGTTCCTACTCTAATTTCTATATGTACGGCGGTAGGCTGGTGGGCGGCCTTGCTGAAAAGAATTACGATGAAAACACTGCGGATGATCAGACCCGTTCCGATGATTTTGGCGGCACGGTCTGCATAATTCGAGGACATTTCTACCAATACGGCGGTACAATCACAGGTGGTCGATCCACCACCTACGGCGGTGCTGTGGGTCTTTCCAATAACGCCACATTCACTATGCACGGCGGCACCATAGAGGGCGGTCAATCTACCACCTACGGCGGTGCAATAGGCCTTGCCGGTGATGCGACCTTTACTATGTACGGCGGTGCGGTTAATGGCGGTAGTTCCACTACTTACGGTGGTACGGTTGGTATTGGTTCAAAGACTGCTTATTTCTATATGTACGGCGGTACTATTCAGGGCGGTACATCCACTACCCACGGTGCGGCCATTGGCTGCGGCAACGGTACGGTTACTATTTACGATGGCACCATTTATGGCGGTACAGCCAAAACCTACGGTGGCACAGCTTCCGTTATGAACAGCACTAAATTCTATATTTACGGCGGCACATTTTCAAATGGCACAGCAAAGCAATATACGGGCGGTATCTACACCAATAAGAATTCTATCACTCTGGGCGGTGATCCCACCGTTGAGGAGATTTATCTGAAGGGTACTGTTAAACTGAGCATTAGCACAGAAATTCCCCTGACTACCGCCAAGTCCATCGGCATCGCAATGGAAACCCCAGGTGTCTTTACCAATGAGAGCGCAGATTGCTCCACCGCCTTTGTTTCCAATGCGGCAGGCTACGGCGTGGGCTATACCGGCAGCGCACTAGAGCTGACCACCCATGTGGCACAGGTGGGAACCAGCACCTACGCAACCTTCGCAGAAGCAATTGTCGCTGGAAATACCGTTCGTCTGCTACAGGATGTGAACGAGAATGTGACCGTCACCGATCCCCTGTATCTGGATCTGAATGGCTGTGATTTGTCCGGTCTGACGGTGGGCGGTCAGCTATATGTGACCGACAGCGCAAATATGTACTATGCAGCCGATTCCTGCGGCAGCCTGGCCTGCACCCTGGACGAAAACGGTGTCATTAATGACGGCAAGACCGTATACAAAGATGGCCAGATCAACTATGTGAAGATCGAAACGGACGGTGCGTACAGCTTCCACCGGGTCGATGCCGTCATCACCCATATTTCCCTGCAGCCCAGGAATGAGGCCCTGGGTTACAAGGCAAAGCTCTACGGCGACAGCCAGGTGCTGGAAATGGTGGATGCCTTTGGTATGAATCTGTACATTACCGAAGACTGTGTAAAAACCTATACCAAGGCACCGGGAGAGGACGGTCTGTTCACCCTGCGTTTGCAGAATATTATGAAATGCAACGGCGGTGAAATCCCCGTCTACGGCGCGCCGGTGATCGTAATCGGAGACGAGATCATTACCGGCCAAGTCACGAATACCACCATGAAGGATACCGTGCTGGCGGTCAATGAAATGGAGGGTCTGTCCCAAGAGCAAAAGGCAGCGGTATACAGCCTGTATTCAGAGAATCAGGAAACTCTGGATCTGTGGCTGGGTGATAACAATAAGGTGAAGGATTGGATCTTCTAAACAAAATGCGCCCGGGCCGGTTGGCCTGGGCGCAAATTTTATTTGGATTTTTTCAGGACAATGGCGGTGCGGCTGGGTAGATACAGTTTAATAATGTGCTTGCCGTCCTTGCGAACCTCGGATTGGTAGCTTTGGTGCCACACTCTGCCGAAGCCGCCGTAGCAATGGTCGTCCGAGGACATGATCACGGTGTATTCGCCCTTTTCCGGCACTACGGCCTCAAAGCCGAACTGGGAATAGGTGGGGTGGAAGTTAAAGGCGAAAATTGCGCCGCCCTTCTTATACACCAGGGTCTTGTTGTCGTTATCCAGGCACAGCTGGGTGTCCTTGCCGCCCAGAACCTTTTGCTTTTTGGACATGGCAACCATATCCTTCTCGAACAGGCGCAGGAAGCCGTAGCGCAGGTTGGGATTTTCTGCAAGGCTCCACTGGCGGCGGCAGTAATGGTAGCTCCAGCCGTTGCCCTCTCTGGGGAAGTCGATCCATTCGGGATGGCCGAATTCGTTGCCCATAAAGGTCAGATAGCCTTCGCCGCCCAGGGTCATGGTGATCAGGCGCAGCATTTTATGCAGAGCCATACCACGGTCAATGACCATATTCCGGGAGGAAATCTCCATGCTGTCATACATGGCGCTGTCGCAGAGCCGGAACATGATGGTCTTATCGCCCACCAGGGCCTGGTCGTGGGATTCGCAGTAGCCAATGACCCGTTCGTGGCTGCGGCGGATGGCCAGCTCGTAGTAAATATTGTTCAGATCCCAGTATTCATCGGGAGTTTCCTTCAAAAGCTTGATCCACATATCCGGCTCGCCCATGGCAAGGCGGTAATCAAAGCCTACGCCGCCGTCGGCAATGGGCAGACCCAGGCCGGGCATGGCAGAGGTGTCCTCAGCGATGGTAATGGCGTTGGGATTCACCTGACGCACCATCTCGTTGGCCAGCTGCAGATAGGTGACGGCCTCGGTGTCCGTGTTCATGGAGAAATATTTGTCGTTATCCGTGAAGGCTACGCCCAGGCCGTGGTCATGGTAGAGCATGGAGGTAACGCCGTCAAAGCGGAAGCCGTCAAAATGGTACTCCGTCAGCCAGAATTTCAGGTTGGACAGCAGGAAATGGATGACTTCGTTTTTGTCATAGTTAAAGCACTTGGTATCCCATGCGCTGTGGTTACCCTTGCCGCCGGCGTGGAAATACTGATATTCCGTGCCGTCAAATTCATTCAGACCCTCCCGGGTATTCTTGGAGGCGTGGGAATGTACCACATCCAGCAGCACCGCAATGCCCATTTCGTGGGCGGTGTTGATCAGCTCTTTCAGCTCCTCAGGAGTGCCAAAACGGGAGGACGCAGCAAAAAAATTGGTGACCTGGTAGCCAAAGGAGGCATAGTAGGGATGCTCCATAATGGCCATGATCTGAATGGTATTATAGCCCAGATCGGCGATCCGGGGCAGCACATACTGGGTGAACTCCCGGTAGGTGCCAACCTTGCCCTCTTCCTGCGCCATACCGATGTGGCATTCGTAAATATACAGGCCCTTTTTGGGGGTGAAATTCTTGTCCGTCCAGGGGAAAGGCTCCATTTCATGGATCTGTGCCGCCCAGCTGATGGTGGCAGGATCCTGCACTACCCGGGTAGCATAGGAGGGGATACGCTCCATCTCGTTGCCGTCCTTGACCACGATGGCCAGCACATTGGTGCCGGTTTGCAGCGTGTCTGCACCCTCCAAAAACAGCTCAAATACGCCGTTTTCTAATTTGGTCATGGGATGGGCGTGGTGATCCCAATTGCAAAACTGTCCGGTCAGATACATGGCATCCGCACCCGGTGCCCACTCCCGGTAATACCAGCCGTTTTCTACCTTATGGAAGCCAAAATATTCGTGACCGTTGGCAAAATCCGCCAGGGTCTGCCCCTCTTTCAGCAGAGATTTCTTTTTCTTTTCCAAATTCTCTGCCCGCAGGTCAAAATCGGTTTCGTAGGGCAGAAGGTTCTCATCATATTCTAAAATCTTGTGTTTCATACAAGCCCATCCTTTCGTAATTCTATATGTATAGATTACACCGCAAAATCCTATCCGTCAAGAAAGAAAATATGCCAAATTACACAGGCGGACCTTTGCAGGTCCGCCTGTTGTATCAATCTTCGTAAACTGTGGTAAGGATCTCACCGTCCAGGCAGTCAAAGCTGACCACATCGGAATAGGCATAGTTGCCGGAGGCATCCCACATCTGGAATACCATGTTGTAGCGACCGTCAAACAGGGGGGCTTCCCCAAAACTGGTATCGGCAGTTACGGTCAGCTCCTCGGAAGCAAACATTTCAAAATCATCGGCTGCGCTGTAAGTACCCACTTTCCAAATGGTGGTGACCACGTCGCCCTCCTGCAAAAGCCGCAGTTCCTTGCTGGCCATACCGGATTCATCCAGACCCTGGGAAGCACCCAGGATGCTCCACTGTTCTTCGGTAAAATCGTAGACTACCTGCAAATTATAGGCTTCGCCATTAAGCAAAATGGGGACACAGTAGATGTTGTAGTCCTCGCCTTCACAGGACAGCTCCATGTACACCAGGTGACCGTCGATCGCTCCCCAAACACCACGGAAATTGTCGTAGAAAACACCGTTTTCCCAGTCGGCGGTGATGTCGTTGTCTGTGCCCAGCAGCATCATCTGATCATTGGCTTCGTCCACATAGTACAGCTGGAAGCCAATGCCGGACAGAATGTTGGTGGCCTCTGCACCCAGAGTCAGGAAGGCTGCGCCATCCTCGTTCACATCCAAAGGCGCACCGTCCCAGTTCATATCTGCCAGGGTGGGGATCTGAGGCAGTTGCTGAATATCCAGGGAATTCAGATACTCGTCACCGCCTTCTGCCAGCTCACCGGTCAAACCGTAGGCATACAGATGCTTGAAGGCCATGCCGGCACCCATATTGATGTAGCCATTGAAATCGTCAATATCGCCATTATAGGAGTAGTAGCAGCTCAGACCCGTGGCTTCGGAACGGTAAATGCCGCCAACCTGGTAGATTACGCACGCCTCAAGTGCATCACAAACACTCTGGGCGGAGGGGAGCATCCAAGCAGTCTGTCGTGCCAGGTGACCCAGGTCCACCATGTTTGTGTAGCCCTGCTCCTTGGTGTTGCCGCCGTAGTTCTCACTCTGAGCAGCTGCGCGACCCAGTTGGGCAAAGAAGCCGGGATCCTGGGCAGCAGCCACAAAGGCTTCCTGTCCAAAGGACTCATAAGCCTCCAGCAAGGGAGTTAGCTTGGTCAGATTTGTCACAGAAAGGGTGGTCTGATCCTGAGTGCCGACGGCTTCACAGCCTTCATAGTAAGTATTGCAGATGGCAATACCCAGATCGTCACCATCCATGCCGGGATTGGCTGCCAGCTCACTCAGCCAGCCGGAGTAGAGCCAACCGTTACCGGGTTCCACTTCCTCAGAACCGACCAGATACTTGGCAAAGGGCTGGAAGGTTGCTGCCACATCCACGGTAGCCATCAGACAGGTATCAAAGCCAACCAGTTCCAACGCCGGATCGGACACATTGGCAGGCCAAATTTCGTTAAATGCCTGGTACATTTCTGCCAGATCCAAAGAATCCAGACCGTGGATCTCGTCAAAAGCCGCGCCGGTTACAGAGCCGCCACCGTGGTTCCAGAAGGTAACGGCGATTTTGTCGGCAGGATAATTGGTGTTGGCAAAGTACAGAAAATCATACAGGGTCTGTGCATCACCCATGTTGGTAGTTTCCTGCTCGTCCACCAGCTGCAATCCCTCGCTGTTATACAGCCAGCGCTGAAGCTTGGAAGCATCCATCAGCTCGTTCTGCCAAACATTGGCACCGCCGGTCTGAATGACCACGTTCACATTTTCGGGGAGCTGTACCTCCATCATTTCCTGCAGGTCAGTGGTAGCGAAACCACCGTTGGTTTCCAAGTCACTGCCGCACAGGTACCAGTAAACAGCCCAGCTGCCATCAGCGACTTCCGGTGTGGTAGTGTCCATGCCGGGGGTAGTGGTTTCGGGAGTGTCGTCTTTTTTGGAAGATTCGCCGCCGCCACAGGCTACCAGAGAGACGCACATAACCAAAGCCAAAACCATAGCCAGTAATTTTTTCATGTTGTTTCCTCCTAAGATACTGGAAAGCGGATGCGTTAAGGCGCATCCGCTTTTGTGTTACTCGAAATAGATTATTCCATTCCCAGTTCTGCCTTAACAGCACCAACCCATTCCTGAACCTCGCCAAACCAAGTAACCATCTCGTCCAGGGTTTCCTGATCAATTTCTTCATCGCTATTGAGCAGGGCGCTGTACTCGTTGAGCAGGTTAGCCATATCGGTCATAGTGGTGATGACTTCCTCGTCGTAAGACTCGATGTCAGCGTTGATTACAGCGGAAACCTCGTTGAAGGCAGCGCTGGTCTTGTTGAATTCTTCAACAGCAGGCTTCTTGTCGGGGCCGGACTTCTTCTCTTCGCCGCCGCAGGCAACGAGGGTGAGGCACAGGATCAGAGCCAGTGCCAGCGCGATCAGTTTTTTCATGGTAAGTATTCCTCCTAATAATCATATGTCTTGTAAAAAAGACAGTTCATAAGGGGCTTCCAATCCAGAGAATAGAAAATTCTCTTGCCTTGCATGACACCTTATGGTATATTCATTATAAGTCGTACCTTTGGGGACAAGTCAAGACATTTTTGTGCATTATGAGGTGAGTAAGAATGAAAAAACACGATAATACTTTATTTCAAATCGGAGAAGTTACAAAAATCTTGGGAATCACGCGAAAAACCCTTCTGGTTTATGAGGAGATGGGGCTATTGATCCCTGCTGTGAAGGATACAGATAGTGGATACCGGTATTACTCGGCAGATAATATGACCCAGATTCGTTCCATTCGCTCTTTGCGGTCCTTGGGATTGACCTTGAAAGAGGTGAAGGAATATTACTACGACATGGAAAACATAGATGTGCATTTACAGCGTCTTATGGAGCTGCGCACATCGCTGGATCGGAATATTCAGATGCTTCAGGTTCGCTCGGCAAAACAAGGCGATCTCACCGTGCGGAAAGTAACCCTGCCCCAGCAGGTCTGCTTCTGCCGTCGGTATGAATGTAAGGATGTTTTGGAAGCTGCAAATGTGCTTCGGGATACTTATATTGCTGCTGCACGAACAGGGAAGATGACCATGATCAACCGTATGTTTACCATGCGTATGTCCCAGGAAATGGATAAGCTGGATATTCTGTGCTGCATCCCTGTAGAAAGCAGCTTTGACGGACCGGAGCGGATGGAATTTGCAGAATTACCGGCACTTTGCATCTACTTCCGTGGTCCTTATGAGGAGAATGATACAGCAATCTGTGCACTGAAGAACTATGTGAAAGAAAACAAAATTCAGACGGTGGGTTCGTTCCGCTCCATCTTTCTAGAGGGACCTCCAAATCGTGGAGATAACAGCGGTGATTACATCACCCAGGTAGCAGTACCCATTAAGATATAAAAACGACAGGATTACTCCTGTCGTTTTTATGTCTTTTTAATAAATTTATTACCGCATTTGGGACAGCTGATACTGATTTTACCCTTACCCTTGGGAACACGCACCTGCTGACGGCATCGGGGACAGTCAAAATACCGGTGTGTCTTGTCCTTAAACCGCTGCAGCCAAAGCAGATAGCGGCGGTTTTCCCGATAGCGTTTGTAGGTGTTCCGGGAAAAACAGCGGAAAATAGCCCAAAACATCAGAATATAGGAAATCAGCGTCAGCAGCAGGCTTAGCCAGGGGAAGGGGATAAACAGGTTGATCAGACACAGTACCAATCCTGCACCCAGGATCGTCATATTTAATTTGTCGGTACCATAGCGGCCTTGCATAAAGCGCCGAAAAGTAGCGCCCAGTCTGCCGAAAAATCCTCGCATGCAATCACCTTTCGCGGTTGTTTTCATGCCATTATTATATGGCATTTTTCCGGGATTGCAACCGGTAATTCTGAAATTTAACGGATTGTTTATAAAATTTTGCCGCCGTGGAAACGGCGGCAAAACCATTATTCATCATAGGTTTTCGGCACGCTGGTAATTACCGGGATGCCATCACGGTTTAATAGTGGAGTAAGACCACCGCTGTAGCCGCTTTGGGCGTAAATATAATTCACGCCGGTTTCCCTGTCCACCAGGATCTTCACGCCTGGGGAAATAAAACCGCCCTGAGAATAGGTCACGATAAACCGATTATCCTGATCCTTTGCCATATCAGCTCTCCTTGACGCCCTCAACCAGGCCGTTGGCCATGCCCACAAGACCCTGCATTTCACTGGGAATGATGATCTTGGTGGCCTTGCCGTCGGCAACCTTTTCCATGGCCTGGATGGACTTGAGTTTGATTACCTGGTCGTTGGGTGCCTTATTGTTGAGCATTTCCAGAGAATCGGCCAGAGCCTGCTGGACAGTACGGATGGCCTGTGCCTCACCGTCTGCCTTCAAAATGGCAGCCTGCTTTTCGGCCTCTGCCTTAAGAATGGCGGCTTGCTTTTCTGCGTCTGCACGCAGAATGGCGGATTCCCGCTCACCTTCGGCAATGAGAATAGCGGACTTCTTCTGTCCCTCTGCCTGCAGAATGGCTTGTCGGCGGTCACGCTCAGCCTTCATCTGCTTTTCCATGGAGCTCTGAATATCATGGGGAGGCAGAATGTTCTTCAGCTCCACACGGTTGACCTTAATGCCCCAGGGGTCGGTGGCTTCGTCCAAAATGGCACGCATCTTGGTGTTGACCACATCACGGCTAGTCAGAGTTTGATCCAGCTCCAGATCGCCGATGATGTTACGCAGAGTGGTGGCGGTCAGGGTCTCCATGGCGGCCATGGGCTGCTCCACGCCGTAGGCGTACAGCTTGGGATCGGTGATCTGGAAATACACCACCGTGTCGATCTGCATGGTAACATTATCTTTGGTGATCACGGGCTGGGGCGGATAGTCCAGAACCTGCTCCTTCAGACTGACCCGGCGGGCGATCCGGTCAATGAAGGGCACTTTGAAATGCAGACCTACGCCCCAAATGGTGTGGAATGCGCCCAGTCGCTCAATGACATATGCACGGGACTGCTGAACAACGGCAATATTCTTAATAATGATAAGGACAATGATTGCGATACTAGCGATAATTAAACCTTCCATGTAGTTACCTCCTGTTTTTATACGTTGGTTTTGACCTGGGCTTTGGAAACATAGACCTTGACACCCTCGATCCGGTCCACTTGAATCATGGTGTCTGTGTCGATGGGCTCGCCGGAGCTGCTCCGGGCGGACCATTCCAGGTTGGCGATCTTTACTCTGCCCTGGGACAGATTGTTGTTGATGGGTTCAATGACCCGGCCAATGCTGCCAATCACAGCATCCACATTGGTTTTTACCAGTTTGGGTTTTAGGCATTTTTTGGTCAGAGGTCGCAGGGCTGCCAGCAAGGCAAGAGACACCACACCAAACAGAGCGATTTGCAGCCACAGCTGGGCACCGCAAATACTGGCAATCATGGCGCACAAGGAGCCTGCTGCAAACCAAATGGACACCACACCCACTGTGGATGCTTCCAAGATCAGAAACAGCAACATGGCACTGAACCAAATAAGCGCATAATAATTCACAGGAATTCCCCCTCTCTTTATTCTACTTATAGAATAGCAAAGAATTGTAATGGGGTCAATAAATAAAATGTAAATTCCTGTTTATAACGCAAGGGGATTTCAATTATTATTTTATAAAAAAGTTATAAAAACCGCACCTTTCTGGTGAAAAGGTGCGGTATTATGGGCAAGATTATTTATTCTTTAAGTATGCGTCAATGGCAGCAGCGCCCTTCTTGCCTGCGCCCATAGCCAGAATGACAGTGGCAGCGCCGGTAACGGCATCACCGCCTGCAAACACGCCGTCACGGGTGGTCATTTCGTTCTCATTGACGATCAGACAGCCCTTACGGTTGGTCTCCAGACCGGGAGTGGTGGTGCGCAGCAGGGGGTTGGGGCTGGTGCCTAGGGACATGATGACGGTATCCACATCCAGCATGAATTCGGAATCGGGCACTTCGATAGGACGGCGGCGGCCGGAAGCATCGGGCTCACCCAGCTCCATACGGATGCACTTCATACCGGTAACGCGGCCATCCTCGCCACCTACGATCTCGATGGGATTGCACAGAGTCTTGAACTCGATGCCTTCCTCCTTGGCGTGGTGCTTTTCCTCGGCACGGGCGGGCATTTCGGCCTCACCACGGCGGTAGACAACATACACATGCTCTGCACCCAGACGCATAGCGCAGCGAGCGGCATCCATTGCCACGTTACCGCCGCCAACCACAGCCACAGCCTTAGACTTGATCACGGGGGTGTCAGCCTCTTCGGTATAAGCCTTCATCAAGTTGGTACGGGTCAGATATTCGTTGGCGGACATAACGCCCACCAGGGATTCGCCGGGAATGTTCATGAACATGGGCAGACCAGCACCGGAGCCTACAAAAACGGCCTTGTAGCCCATTTCAAACAGCTCGTCGATGGTCAGCACACGGCCAATGACCATGTTGGTCATAACCTCAACGCCCTGTGCCTGGAGTTTTTCAATCTCGTTGGCGACGATGGCCTTGGGCAGACGGAACTCGGGAATGCCGTAAACCAGCACGCCGCCGGCGGTATGCAGAGCCTCGAACATGGTCACAGCGTAACCCAGCTTTGCCAGGTCGGAAGCGGCGGTCATGCCTGCAGGGCCGGAACCAACCACAGCCACCTTGATGCCGTTGGAGGCAATCTTTTCGGGCATGGCGTTCACATTCTCACGGTACCAGTCGGCAACGAAACGCTCCAGACGGCCGATGGCAACGGGCTCACCCTTGATGCCGCGGACACACTTGCACTCGCACTGGCTTTCCTGGGGGCAAACACGGCCGGACAGGGCAGGCAGAGCATTGGTGGAGGTGATGATCTCGTAGGCGGCCTTGAAGTCACCCTCTTGAACCTTAGCGATGAATTCGGGAATTCTTACATTGACGGGGCAGCCCTCCACGCACTTGGGATTCTTACAGCCCAGGCAGCGGTTTGCTTCCTCGATTGCCATTTCGGCGGTGTAGCCCAGGGCAACTTCCTTGAAGTTACGGGCGCGAACCTGAGGATCCTGTTCAGGCATGGGGGTCTTGGTCAAAGTCATATTAGCCATTACAGTTTCCTCCTTCTTACTTAATCAGAGCCTTGCCCATGGCTTCCATGCGGCAGGCATGCTTCTCTGTAACCTCGGCCTCACGGGCACGGTAGGTGGCGTTACGGCTCATGAGCTCCGCAAAATCCACCTGGTGGCCGTCAAATTCGGGGCCATCCACGCAGGCAAACTTGGTTTCACCGCCTACGGTCACACGGCAACCGCCGCACATACCGGTGCCGTCCACCATGATGGGGTTCAGGGACACGGAGGTATGGACGCCAAAAGGCTCGGTGGTCTTGCAGACAAACTTCATCATGGGCACAGGGCCGATGGCCAGAACCTCATCATACTCACGGCCAGCCTCCAGCAACTGCTGCAGCTTCACGGTAACGAAGCCCTGTTCGCCGTAGGAGCCGTCGTCGGTCATCAGATACAGGTTATCAGCGCAGGCCTTGAATTCCTCTTCCAGGATCACGATATCCTTGTTGCGGAAGCCTACGATAACATCTACCTCAGCGCCGGCTTCCTTAAAAGCCTGGGCAGAGGGCAGTGCAATGGCGCAGCCAACGCCGCCGCCAACCACGCAGACACGCTTCTTGCCTTCCACGGGGGTGGGCTTGCCCAGAGGGCCCACAAAGTCACGGATGTAGTCACCCTCGTTCAGGTTGCCCAGAGCGATGGTGGAGAAGCCTACCTTCTGGAAAATGATGGAAACAGTACCCTTTTCCCGGTCATAACCGGCAATGGTCAGGGGAACACGCTCACCCTGCTCGTCAATGCGGAAGATGATGAACTGACCGGCTCTTGCCTTCTTGGCAACAAAGGGAGCTTCGATCTCCATCAGAGTCACATTGGCGTTCAATTCTTTCTTACGAACGATTTTGAACATGATTCTTATCCTTCTTTCAATTGTATATCACTTATTCTTCAGCAGATCACGGATCTCAGCCAGCAGGACTTCTTCATTGGAAGGAGCGGGAGGTGCGGGAGGCTCAGCGGGAGCTTCCTCTTCCTTCTTCTTGCCGATCTCGGTGAGCTTGTTGATGCCCTTGACCAGGAAGAACACAACCAGTGCCAGAATCATGAAGTTGATGATGGCAGAGAGCAAATTGCCATAGGTCAGGTAGTTGATGACCTCTTTTTGACCAATCACTTCACCGGCCTCGTTGAGCACATCTGCATAGGTGGGATCTACCCAGGGAGCCCGGGGCAGAGCCAGCTTCAGCTCGGAGAAATCAGCGCCGCCCAGGAAGATGTTGATAATGGGCATGATCACATCGTCGGTCAGACTCTTGGTGATGGTGGAGAATGCAGCACCGATGATAGTACCAACAGCCAGTGCCATGGCGTTGCCCTTAATGGCAAAGGTCTTAAATTCCTCCCACCAGGAGGGCTTTTTTACTTTCATTTTCTTTTCTTTAGCCATTGTTTTGTTTCCTTTCTTTTATCTTTTCTCGATGATCTCCAAACCACCGAGGTACTTACGGAGAACTTCGGGCACGACAATAGAGCCGTCAGCGCGCTGATTCTGTTCCACCAGTGCGGGGAAAATACGGGAGGTTGCCAGACCGGAGCCGTTCAGAGTGTGAACAAAGGCAATCTTAGTATCCCCTGCGCGGCGGGAGGGGATATTGCCGCGGCGTGCCTGGTAAACCCGGGCGTTGGACACGGAGGATACCTCCTTGTAGCCGTCCATGGAGGGAATCAGAATTTCAATATCGTAGGTTCTTGCCATAGATGCGGAGCAGTCACCGGCAGCCAGCTTCACGGTACGGAAGTGGAAGCCCAGGCCCTCCACCAGGCGCTCGGCCTTGGTAACCAGTTCATCAAAAGCGGCATCGGAGGTTTCGGGGGTGGTGAACTGGAACATCTCTACTTTATTGAACTGGTGGCCACGCACCATGCCACGCTCGTCTGCACGGTGAGAACCGGCCTCACGGCGGAAGCAGGGAGTGTAAGCAAAGAATTTCTTGGGCAGATCGGCCTCGGTCAGAATTTCATCACGGTAAACGGATGCCAGAGCGGCCTCGGCGGTGGGCAGCATATAGTGGATCCGGTCGTCAGTGGGGTTGGCGATCTTGTAGACCTCGTCAGCAAACTTGGGGAACTGACCGGCGGTCTCGCCACACTGGTACTCCAGCATATGGGGAGGCAGAATGAAATCGTAGCCGTCCTTGGTGTGCTCGTCGATAAAGTAGTTCAGCAGAGCCCATTCCAGACGGGCGCCCATGCCGGTGTACATCCAGTTGCCGGCACCGGCCAGCTTTACGCCGCGCTCATAATCGATCAGACCCAGGTCAGTGCAAAGATCCACATGGTGCTTGGGCGCAAAGTCGAACTCAGGCTTCTTTCCTACATAGCGCAAAGGCTCGTTATTTTCCTTACCGCCGGGCAGCAGATCGGCATCCGGCAGGTTGGGCAGGCTCAGCATGGCAGTACGGAACTGTACATTCAGCTCCTTCAGTAAAGCGGCATCGCCCTCAATCTCGCTGTCCAGCTGCAGGCTCTGTGCCTTATTGGCTTCGATGACCGCATCGATCTCGGCGGTGTCCTTGCCCTGCTTTTCTGCGCCCTTTTTCTGGCCGAACAGCTTGCCGTTTTCCTTGGCCAGCTTGTTTTTCTGTGCAGTTTTAGACTCGGTGGCGGTTTTTAGACCACGAACCTTCACATCCAGGTCCAAAATCTGATCAATAACCGCATCGCAGTCCACTTCTTTGGCCTTCAGACCGGCCTTGACCGCATCGGGATTTTCTTTGATTTTCTTAATGTCCAGCATATTCCTTATCCTCTCTTATTCAGCTTCATCAGTTCTTCCAGCAGTACCTGCAGGTCCTCCTGACCGTAAAATTCCAATTCAAAGCGACCCTTGCGCTTACCACTGACGATTTTAACGCCACGACCTAGCTGCTTGCTCAACGCTTTCTCACATTCCTTCACATAGTCTACCTGCAAGGTCACAGGCGTGGTCTTTGCAATAGGCTCCTTGGCCATGTTCTTGCACAGCAGCTCCGCCTGGCGGACGGAAAGTCCCAGATTTGCGATCTTTTTGGCAGTTTCCAGCTGCTTTTTGGAATTCTTGATTACCAAAAGCGCACGGGCGTGACCGGCAGTCAGCTGACCGTTTCGCACCATGGAAAGAATCTCTTCATCCAGAGCCAGCAGACGCAGAGCGTTTGCTACTGCAGGACGGGATTTTCCTACCCGCTTGGCCGCGTCCTCCTGAGTCAGACCGTGATCCTCCATCAGCGCCCGGTAGCCCAGGGCTTCTTCTACAGGATTTAAGTCCTGCCGCTGAAGGTTTTCGATCAACGCCAGTTCCATGACCTTTTTGTCATCAGCGTCAATAATCACTGCGGGGATCTCGGAAAGTCCTGCCATTCTGGCAGCACGCCAGCGGCGTTCACCGGCAATGATCTGATAGTAGCCATTATTCAATTCCCGGACGGTCAGAGGCTGCACCACACCATGGATGGCAATGGATTCAGACAATGCCTGCAGCTCTTCTTCGTCAAAGTCTTGACGAGGCTGGCCGGGATTGGGCTCTACTTTGTGAATGGGCAATAGTTGGTAGGGGCTCTTACTGGTGGGTTCATCCATGAAATCACCCATCAAAGCACCCAGACCTTTACCCAAGCCTTTGTTATTTGCCATTATTTCACCTCGATTGTTTCACGTGAAACATTATAATTTTTTAATAATTTCCTCCGCCATAGCCTTGTAGGCATGGGCGCCACGGCTGTGCTTGTCGTAAACGGTGACGGGCAATCCGTGGCTGGGAGCCTCAGCCAGGCGCACATTTCTGGGAATTACTGCGCCGTAGACCTTTCCGGGGAAATGTCTGCGGACTTCCTGTGCCACCTGGGTGGAGAAGTTGGTACGACCGTCAAACATAGTCAGTGCTACGCCAAAGATCTCCAACTTGGGATTAATGCGTTTTTTTACCATACGCAGTGTGGACATGAGATCGGACAATCCTTCCAGTGCATAGTATTCGCACTGAACAGGCACCAAAATACCATCGGCGGCTGCCAAACCGTTCAAGGTCAGAAGCTCCAAAGACGGCGGACAATCAATAAAGATCACATCGTACTGAGACTGCACCTGCTCCAATGCCTGCTTCAACCGGAAATTGGGATCGGGCATGGAGATCAGTTCTACAGCGGCGCCTGCCAAATCTGCTGCCGAGGGTAGCACATCACCAAAAGGTGTGCTGACAATGGCGTCCTTTACAGGTACTTCGTTGATCACCACATCATATACACTATTATGAACTTTGCGTTTATCCAGACCCATGCCGGAAGTGGCGTTGGCCTGGGGGTCGAAATCACAGAGCAGGACCTGTTTTCCTGCTTCTGTCAGTGCGGCGGTCAGATTGACAGCGGTGGTAGTTTTTCCTACGCCGCCCTTTTGATTCACCACGGCAATAATTCTTCCCATGGGCAATTCCTTTCTGAATGTTTCACGTGAAACATAGTGTTAAATCAGATTAAAGATCGTAGCCAGGGATATGCCCAGGGCAACGGTCATAAGAAACAGCAGAAAGCCCATTCTGCGAACAGTTTTCTTCAGGGATTCCACTTGCTCCTCGGCACTGATTGTGCGTTTTTGCGCAGAGGTTTTTTTGACGGTGTCCTGTCGGGGCAGCTGTATGGGTGTGCCGGGCTTAACCGGGTATATTTGCGCAACCTGCAGACATTCCTCACAGAAGATCTTTTCTTCCAGAGTTTCGTTGCCGCATTTTAAGCAATACATAGCCCATACCTCCCCTTTTTGACAAAATTCGTCTTTCCTGTAAATGCGCATAAATATGATTTTATTATTGTACAACAAAAATACCGATTCGTAAAGAGGAAAACCGGAAAAAAGCGTAAAAAAACACCGCGGAAAACCACGGTGTTTTGGTGATTTATCTGGTGCCGAAAATACGGTCGCCGGCATCGCCCAGGCCGGGGATGATGTAAGCGTGATCATTGAGCCGCTCGTCCAACGCTGCCAGGTACATTTCTACATCGGGATGTGCCCTCTGTACGGTCTCCACACCCTCGGGACAGCCGATAATATTCATCATAATGATGTGTCTGCAGCCTCTGGCCTTCAGAAAATCAATGGCAGCTACGGCACTGCCGCCGGTGGCCAGCATGGGATCTACCACAAAAACCTGGCGGTTTTGGATATCATCGGGCAGTTTGCAATAGTATTCTACAGGCAGATGGGTTTCCGGGTCCCGGTAAAGACCGATGTGACCGATCTTTGCAGAGGGAATCAGATCCACCATAGAGTCCACCATGCCCAAGCCCGCACGCAGAACAGGCACAATGGCCAATTTCTTGCCTGCCAGCATCCGGCATTTGGCAATGGCCACAGGTGTTTGCACTTTTACTTCTTCGGTGGGCAGGTTGCGGGTAGCCTCATAGCACATCAGACCGGCGATCTCGCTAATCAGTTCGCGAAACTCCTTAACACCGGTTTTTTCGTTGCGCAAAATTGCCAGCTTGTGCTGAATTAAGGGATGATCTAAAACGTGTACTTCGGCCATGTTAATTCTCCTTGTTTTTTTCTAATCTCTCGCGCTCTGCTTGAGAAAGGCGTAGATAATTGGGTGTCAGCGTAGCAGCATCGCCGGAAGCGCCCCGGGCAATTTGCTCCATGGCCACCAATGCTACACCGGCTGCTCGCTGATGCTGCTTGTGTTCTGGCGGCAAAACCAGCCCGGAAACTTGCTCGCAAAGGGTATTATAGCACAGATTACTGCCATCTCCAACCACAAAAATGGGTTTTTTGTAGTTTTTTATTTCCTGCCCCAGCTCTTCCAGACTGATGGCTCTGTCCGGGGTCAGCCGGGTCAGCTGCCCCTGGCAGGCCTTAAAAATTGCATTATAGACCTGGCTGCGGCGGGCATCCATGGCACATACCACAAAGCCCTCCCAAATTCCCAGGTTTTTCGCCATGGATTCTAAAGTCGAGACGCCGTAGCAGGGAATCTGTGCGCCCCAGGCAAAGCCCTTGGCAGCGGCAACACCGATACGCACGCCGGTAAAACTGCCGGGGCCCTCGGCAACGGCAACTGCCTGTACATCCTGGGGGGTAAAACCGCTGTTTTTCAGCAGATCCTCCGCCATGGTCAAAAGGGTCTGACTATGGGTCATGCCAGTATTCTGATAGCTTTCCGCCAGCAGCTTTCCGTCCTGCAAAAGGGCTACAGAGCCTGCTTTTGCAGAGGTTTCAAAGGCTAAGATCAGCAAGGTCAATTCCTCCTTCAATGGTAATGCGGCGGCTGTTTTCCTCCAGCTTTTCCAGGCGGATCACAATGGCTTCCTCCATGGCATCTGCCACATTCTCACTCCACTCTACGGCGCAAACACCGCCCCGCTCCAAATAGTCTTCCCAGCCGATATCCCAAAGGTCGTCGGCGCTATGCAGGCGGTACATATCAAAGTGGAACAGGGGGATTCTGCCGGAAAGGTATTCATTTACGATGGTATAAGTTGGGCTGGTGACCATATCCCCCGCCCCCAGACCCCGGGCAAGTCCTCGGGTAAAGGCGGTTTTTCCGGCACCCAGGTCGCCCTGGTATGCCAGGACAGTGCCGGGCTTCAGCCGCTGACCCAAAGCAGCACCCAAAGCCTCCGTCTGCTGTGGTGAGTTTGTGATGAATTCCATAAATACCTCGTTCTCCCAAGCCTTCTCCCAGGAGAAGGCTTTATTGGGAGTTTTTCAACTTTTCTGCCTGGTCGGCGGTGGCAAGGGCGTCGATCAGCTCTTCCAGGCTGCCGTCCATGATCTGCTCGATCTTATACAGGGTCAGACCGATCCGATGATCGGTTACTCTGCCCTGGGGGAAGTTATAGGTGCGGATCCGTTCGTTTCGCATACCGGTGCCAACCTGGCTGCGGCGCATACCGGTCACTTGAGAATCCAGCTTCTCCTGCTCGATCTCGTAGAGCTTGGAAGCCAGCATTCGCATACATTTTTCCCGGTTTTGCAGCTGGCTGCGCTCTTCCTGGCAGGCTACCACAATGCCGCTGGGCTTATGGATCAGCCGCACCGCGGAGCTGGTCTTGTTCACGTGCTGACCACCTGCACCGCTGGCGCGGTATACCTGCATTTCAATATCCGCAGGATTGATCTGTACATCCACCTCTTCCATCTCCGGCAGCACAGCCACCGTAGCCGTGGAGGTATGAACTCTGCCGCCGGATTCTGTCTCCGGAACGCGCTGTACCCGGTGTACACCGGATTCATATTTCAGCCGGGAGTACGCTCCCTGGCCGTTGATCACAAAATCCGCTTCCTTCACGCCGCCCAGCTCGGTTTCGTTATAGTTCATCAGCTCAATGCGCCAGCCCATTTTGGCGGCGTACATAGAGTACATCCGGAACAGACTATGGGCAAACAGGGCGCTTTCCTCACCGCCGACACCGCCGCGGATCTCCATAATAACGCTCTTGTCATCATTGGGGTCTTTGGGCAGCAACAGGATCTGCAGCTTTTTATGCAGCTCCTCCATGGCCTGTTTGGCGTCCAGGTAGGTCTGCTGGCACAGCTCCTTCATCTCCGGATCGGACATAAGCTCCTGGGCATCTTGCATATCCCGTTCGGCGTTCCGATATTGCTGATAGGCTTCGATAATAGGCTCCAGGTCGTTTCGCTCCCGTAAGATAGCAGCAGCTTTCTTGGGATCGTTATAAAAATCCGGTTGCTCCGACCGGGCACACAGTTCCTCAAAGCGGTCAGCTACCGCCTGTAATTTATCCAGCATACGAATGAATCTACTCCAAATCATTTTTTGTATATTGTAACAGGGAATCGGAAAAATGTAAAGCCAAATGAAAATTCATATTTATTGTTCCAACGGAACAATAAATAGTTGAAAGTTGAGAGTGGAAAAATGGGTTTACATAATGTTAAAAAATGGTGAAGAAATGAGGTTATGTAAATCGGAGTTTTCCACACTCTCCACAGGTTTTTCCACAGGCAAATGGGAAAATCCCCCCTGCAAAGCCAGTGATTGCAAGGGGGATCTGTGAAAACAGGGGATTTTTTAAGGTTTCCTGTTGAAAAAATTATTGGTTTACAGAACATTTTTTAGAATTGCAGTTTGGCAGCGAAAACCCGTTCCTTCTCACCGGGTACATCTGTCTTTTCACGGTGGCCATCCACATATAAAACATTGGCTTCATCCACCTGGGAGGTCAGTGTGATCTGCTGCTGATGCCGCGCTTCGGACAGGTAACAGATGGTGAATTCTTTCAGATCGTGCTGTTTGTGAAAATCCGCATCCACCAGATCCATAGCCCAATCCAAATACTTGGTGTTGTTCATATGCAGGTTTCGGTCCAGCTCCCCAAAGCCCACAGTTTTGACTGTGGTATTTTCGCCGGGATGGACAGGCAATGCCCTGGGAGCATCCGGCTCACCGCCCTGCAGTGTGCCGGCTACGGTGATACCACTTCTGCCCGGCAGCACCATGGTGCGGTTCTTGGTATCCATGAGTACCCAAAGGGCGATGATTTTGAAGCATTCATTACCGTCCTTATCATATGCCACAGTGCATCGGGGATAGGCGGTGCGGGTTTCCGGCATGGGCCAGGTCTGTACGGTGATGGTCTGGCCCAACTTGGGTAAGCGGGAAATCTCCACTTTGATGCGAATCAGCGCCCAGAATAAATTGACTTTATTTAAGGTGTCCCAGTCTGTGCCCAGGCCGATGCAATGCTCACCGGCGATCTCCTGGGCAAAGTACAGCAAAACCGAGGGCTTTAAGCGCCCATAGCAATCCACATGGATAGCATCGATTTCATAATCACGGGAATAAATCAGTTCCATACCTTACTCTCCTTCATCCAAAGTAGTGACCCGCACGGTTACCTGGTGCCGGTTTCCCCGCCGGTAAAAGGTCAGCTTTACAGGGTCACCGTCGGCTACCGCAGCAAGAATGGATTCCAAAGTTTCTGAATCGGAAACAGGTGTTTCGTTTAGATCCAAAAGAATATCACCGCTGCGCAGTCCCTGGGCATAGAAATCCGTGTTGGTCTCCACCTGGGTGATGTACAGACCCTGGGGCAGGCTGTAATAATTCCGGCACACATTGGAAAGATCCTGCGACTGGATTCCGTGATTGGATGGCCGCAGCTGGCACATCATGGCCGACGGTGCGGCTTCTGTGGGGTAGGATTGGGACAGACGGGAAACATCCGGATCTTCCGGGCTTTCCATCAGCTGAAAAACCGGAATATTCATAAAGCTCAGCACACTGACGATACCACTGAAAAAGATTGCTGTGATCAGCAAAAAGGCAATGGCACCGCCGTGGCTTTTGGGTGGTGTGGTAGGGCCTGTCTGATAGGCCTGGGGTTCGTGATTGTGGGATTCGTTCATAAAAAACCTCAAAACTAATTTACAAGGGGTAGTGTAAAGGTGAATTCGGTTTGGCCGTTCTGGCTGGTAACGGAGATATTCTCTCCATGGGAGCTGACGATGGTCTTTACGATGTAAAGTCCCAGACCCCAGCCCTCTTTATTCCGGGAACGGCTCTTATCCAGCTTATGGAAACGGTCAAATACCAGCGGAAGCTCCTGGGCAGGGATGGTCTGACCGCTGTTGTTGACGCTGAAGTAGATCTTGGTGCCGGCGGTGCGGATCCGCAGACCCAGCTTGCCTTCTTGAGGGCAGAATTTTACCGCATTGTCCACCAGATTGTAGATCACCTGGGTGATGGAATCCTGGTCTGCCCGGGTAAAAACCGGGTGATCGGGCATTTCCACCGTTACATCCAGCTGTTTTTCCAATATTTTTCGTTCAAAGGTGATCAGCACCTGTCCGGTGGTCTCCGTCACATCAAAGCGGGTCTTGCGCTGTTCGGGAATACCCCCTTGATCCTGCAGCCGGGAAATTTCCAGCATACTGCGCACCAGCCGATTCAGCCGTTTGGTCTCATCAGACACAAGGTGCAAATAATGGGTCTGCCGCTCCGGCGGAATGGTTCCGTCCAAAATGCCGTCCACAAAGCCGGAAATGGTGGTCATAGGCGTTTTCAGCTCGTGGGAAACATTTGCCACGAATTCCTGGCGCTGATACTCACTTTTCTGCAAAGAGGAGGCCATGTTATTAAAGGACAGGGCCAGTTCCTGGATCTCCGCAGCACTGCGTTCATCCACATTGACCCGGGCATCCAGCTCACCGTGACCAAAATCACGGGCGGCCTTGGCCATATCCCGCAGGGGCGCATTTTGCCGCCGCAAAAGCACACTCATCAGAACGATGGCTGCCAGCACCACCAGCAATGAGACCATCATGTAAATATTGGTCAGCTTAGCAAGCACAATACCGGTTTCCGCAACGGTGCGGGATACGATCACAATACCCAAGGGCGTTCCCTGGTTATCAAATAAAACCGTGGATACCACATATCGGGAGCCGTGGTACAGACCGTCCAGCTTGCCAACATTGCGCAAAGTGCCTTTGGCCAATACCCTATTCAGATAGCCCTTGGTGATCACCATGCCCTGGTGGTCACATCCCAGGGGCGCGTCAGAACACATGATCAGCTTACCGGCGGTATCACATATGACCGCATCGGAGCCGGATACATTGGCAGACAGGCTCAGATTGATCATGAAATCCTCATTGATAAAGCTTCCGTCCTGGATATAGGCTTCCGCCAGGTCGCTCACGGATTCTGCGGTGGTCTCCAAAGCGCCTAAGCTGTGATCCCGCAAAACGCCGCTTACCAGCATACGCAAGGAAATACCAAGTGCCAGCAGCGATACCAACAGGATCAGCAGCACCGGGAAAAAGACCTTACTAAAATAGCTTCTCATACAACTTCAAATTTGTAGCCAACGCCCCAAACGGTCTTCAAGCTCCATTGCTCGGAAGCGCCCTCCAGCTTTTCACGCAGCCGCTTCACATGAACATCCACGGTGCGGGAATCGCCAAAATAGTCAAAGCCCCATACCTCATCCAGCAGCTGGTTGCGGGTATAGACCCGGTTGGGAGAGGATGCCAAATAGAACAGCAGCTCCATCTCCTTGGGAGGCGCTTCTACTTTTTTGCCTGCAATGGTCAGCTCAAAGGCGTCCATGTCAATGACCAAATTATCAAAGCACAGACGGCGGGAGGTTTTCTCGGTGACCTTTCGGTCGGTGCGGCGCAAAACCGCCTCGATCCGAGCCAGCACCTCGCGCATTTCGAAGGGCTTGGTGATATAGTCGTCTGCGCCGGCCTTCAATCCGGCTACCTTATCGTCAGTTTCACCCTTGGCAGTGAGCATGATCACCGGTGTGGTGCTCTCCGCACGGATGGCGCGGCATACGCCCCAGCCGTCCATAACGGGCATCATCACATCCAATAAGACCAAATCCGGCTGCAGCGCACGGAATTTGTTAAGACCCTGACCGCCGTCAAAGGCCAAGGTGACTGCATAACCTTCTTTTTCCAAATACATTTGCAGCAATTCCGCAATATTGCGGTCATCTTCTACTACCAAAACAGAAGTAGCCATAAAAATGCCTCCTTTAGTACATACGTATTCTTTTTTATCATTATACCCTATAATAGGCTATTTCGGTGAACAATTTGTTAAGAGTTCCCACCCAAAATGTGAACAGGCAAATTTTGCTTGAAAAAACCCCCATCAGGCGGTATGATATAGTAAATTTATATTTATCGTTTGCAAACATCTTACCATCGGTACATAAGGAGTGCAATATGGATTTTATTGAATTACTGAAAGCGGTGCTGTTCGGCATTGTGGAAGGCGTTACCGAGTGGCTGCCTGTGTCCTCTACAGGACATCTGATATTACTGGATGAGTTTGTGAAACTGAAGGTTTCCGAAGAGTTTTTGGAAATGTTCAATGTGGTCATCCAGTTGGGTGCCATTTTAGCGGTGGTGCTGCTTTTCTTCCGCAAGCTGAATCCTTTTGCACTGACCAAATCCAAGGAAGAAAAAAAGCAGACCTGGGATCTGTGGTTTAAGGTGATCGTGGCGGTGCTGCCCTCGGCCATTATTGGTCTGGCACTGGAAGATTGGATGGACAAACACCTGATGAACTACATTGTGGTGGCCATTGCCCTGGTTTTGTATGGCGTAGCGTTTTTGTTTATTGAGAAAAAGCCCTTGGGCAACGGAAAAGCCATTACCCAGGTTTGGGATATTGACTATCGTACCGCCATTGCCATTGGCTGCTTCCAGTGTTTGAGCTTGATCCCCGGCACATCCCGTTCCGGCTCCACCATTTTGGGTGCTATTTTGCTGGGTGTCAGCCGCAGCGCCGGTGCGGAATTCTCCTTCTTCCTGGCCATCCCCACCATGGTAGGCGCCAGCGCATTGAAGCTGCTGAAATTCCTGATGGATGGTGTCTCTATGACCGCCACGGAAGGCGGTGTACTGGCCGTGGGCTGTATCGTGTCTTTTGCGGTGAGCCTGCTGGTGATCAAGGGCCTGATGGAGTATGTGCGCAAGCACAGCTTCAGTGTTTTCGGTTGGTACCGTATTGGTTTGGGAATTCTTGTGCTGGGCTATTTTGCGGCCACGGCACTGATATAACATAGGAGGAAAAACAAAATGGATATTAAAGGTAAAATTGACGAGCTCGTAAAAAAGCTGAAGGGCGACAAGAATCTGATGTCCAAGTTCACCAAGGATCCTATCGCTACCGTGGAAGAGCTGATCGGTGTGGATCTGCCCAATGACCAGGTAGAAAAGATCGCTGACGGCATCAAGGCCAAGGTCAGTGTGGACAAGATCAGCGGCGCTCTGGGCGGCCTGTTCGGTAAGAAATAACAAAACATAAAGGCTTCCCCTGGGGGAAGCTGGCAAAACCCGGCTCTTTGCAGCCGGGTTTTTGACTGACGAGGGTTGTCCTTATTTCTGAAATATTTAAGAACAATCGGTGGGGGAAGGACCCTCATCCGTCACCAGTGTGCGCACTGGTGACACCTTCTCCTAGGAGAAGGCTTTGGCACGAAAATAATGATTTTTCACAAAAAATAGTGCTATCTTTGCAGATAGCACTATTTATATTTAATTATTTCTTTCTGTTTTTGATCTTATCCCACACGGTAGCAGCGCCGCCCAGGATGGTGAAGAGATAGAGCATTACCAGATTGCTGGTGTAGTTCTCCAGAATACCCCATTCGGCATAATCCGGAACAACTTCAAATGCATCGCCAAAGGAAATTCCAAGCTCATCGGAAATAAAGATAGCCCAGTCGATCCGGTTTGCGATGTAGGGAGTGATCAGCATCAGAATCACGCAGATAACGATGCCCTTGGTGCTCAGCTTGCCGCCCAGCTTTTCATAGCCCCACAGGGTACAAAATGCCAGAACCAGGCCGGAAATGGAAGCGACGAAGTTGATCTGACTCAGCAGTACGATCAGAAGACCGCCGATCACGGCACCGCCAAGGGCACCTACCGTGCCGCTAATCACGTTTTCGGGTTTTTCTACAGGGGCGGGCTGTTGAACAGGCTGCTGATAAACAGGTTGCTGGTAAACAGGCTGCTCTACAGGCTGTTGCTGTACGCTCTGACCGCAGTATCCGCAGAAGGTAGAGTTTTCTGCGATCTCTGCGCCACAGTTGGGACATTTCATAGGAATTTCCTCCATTTCTATGTTTATGTACACATTATAATCCCATGATATTTTGTTGTCAATGTAAAATAAGCCTTCTAAATCCATATTTATCGTTCTGTTGCGGCGGTGCGCAAAGGCCCCCTTGTGTAAAGGGGGCTGTCAAAAATCTATTTGATTTTTGACAGGGGGATTGACAACCCCTCCGAGCAAAATCAAAGATTTTGCCCACCTCCCCTTACACAGGGGAGGCTTTGGTGCGGTGGTAAACAGAGCGATAAATTGAAATTTGAAGTTTTAGAAGCACTTTTGGTGCCGTTCCTTACGGCAGCTTTCCTTTCTGGGGCAGTGGTAGCAGACCTCAGTTTCGGGGTTCAGTTCGCCGGCAAAGAATTTTTGGATGTTGTCGATTGTGGTGTGGGCAATATTGTCCAGTGCTTCTTGGGTTAAGTAGGCCTGGTGGGAGGTTACGATCACATTGGGCATGGCGATCAGTCGGATCAGTGTATCGTCCTGGATCACATGGCCGGAGAAATCTTCATAGAACAGGTCGCCCTCTTCTTCGTATACATCCAGGCCGGCGGCGTAGATCTGACCGTTTTTCATACCGCTGATCAATGCCTCTGTGTCGATCAGACCGCCACGGGAGGTGTTGATAATGACCGTGCCGGGCTTCATTTGGGCAATGCTGTCGGCGTTGATCATATGATGGGTTTCTTCAGTTAGAGGGCAATGGAGGGAGATCACATCGGACTGCTTCAAAAGCTCCGGCAGCTCCACATATTTGACCCCCAAATTCGGGTTGGGGAACTTGTCGTAGGCCAGAATATTCATACCGAAGCCCTTGCAGATATCGGCGAATATCTTGCCGATCTTACCGGTGCCAATGATACCCACGGTTTTTTGATACAGGTCGAAGCCAGTCAAGCCGGACAGGCTGAAATTGAAATCTCTGGTGCGGGTATAGGCCCGGGGGATGTGGCGGTTCAGGCTCAGCAGCAGAGCCATGGCATGCTCGGCAACGGCATAGGGCGAGTAGGCCGGCACACGGAACACATGAAGCTTTCCGAAACAGGCCTGGGTGTCCACATTGTTAAAGCCCGCACAGCGCAGGGCGATCATTTTTACGCCTTGCTCATAAAGCTTATCCACCACGGCTTTGTTGACAGTGTCGTTCACAAACACACAGACACAGTCATAGCCCTTTGCCAGGGAAACCGTATCCTCGTTCAGATTGGTCTCAAAGTACTTGATGGAAATATCAGTACCCTCTGTGTAGCGGTCAAAACCCACATAATCATAGGGCTTCGCGTCAAAAAATGCAACTTTCATAATGATTACTCCTTTTCTAAAAAATATCAATTGTGGCAGGCAAACTTAATTGGAATCCTCAACAATTGTTGGCTGACTTGCCTGGCCCGCAATCTTGCAAGATGACCCTTCTATCACATCATAAACTGTCCGGCATAATACATCTGCTGCCATGTCGCATATTTCTTTCAAGTACTGTGGGTTCTTGCTTGTGGCAACGACTTCGTATATGTTCGTATCATCTACGGGTTCTAATGTTAATTCATACTCCATATCGGGGTATTTTTCGTCTACTGCCGTGCGGATGCGTGAGGATCGAAGAATAGCTTCATAGGTTGCCGGAAAGGCTTGCGACATGGACAGATCTGAAGAAGATATACTGAGTTGATCACCCGCTTGTGCTGTTTGAACATATATCAGACACCGGCTTTCATATACCTTGTGCTTGGAAAGAGTTTCGGTTTCGCATCCCACAGACAGCCCTGCAATTATTACAAGGATAGCGGTAAGAAACATAAGCTTTTTGAACACAAATGAAATCTTCATTTATTTTTCCGTCCTTTTGGTGAAGTTTTTGCCGCAGGAAATTTAGCTGCGGAGTCACTCGTGTGTTAAGCACACTATTGATTCAAAAGTTGTGCTGTTGTCCAAACGGTGTCCGTGCGTGTCTTAAAGAGTCAGACTGTTCGCATAACCTTTGAGAACATCCAAAAGAAGCTGTTCATTCTCATAGAAAAGGTCGTCGCATTCCTCGAACAAGTCTTCATTTATATCATCACAGATATCTTTCTGTGCAGAGAACGCATCGTAACCCTTTTTTAAGTTTTCACGCAACGGTTCGGGCAGAACGGGAAGGATTTTCCTGACTTCTGCATGTAAATCACCACAATTGGCCACATTAAAGAAATATTGGGAATGACCGCCGTTATTGACTTCGCTTTCATATGTCATCAGCTCGGAATAGGGACTCTCGGCCTTTTCCTCTACCCAAAGATCCCACATAAGATTCCATTTTTGCTCGTCTTCTGAGAGTGATTTCTTCTTTTTGAGAAAATCAAAAATACCCATAGCTTACTCCTTAATCATTGTTACGATAGATTCCACATGAGAGCAGCGGGGGAACAAGTCAGCGGCTTGGGCGTTTTTCAAGGCGTAGCCCCGTTCTTTCAGCAGCGCCACATCTCTTGCCAGGGTGGCCGGGTCGCAGGAAACATAGACGATCCGCCGGGGAGACATTTTATCCAAAGCCTCGATGGTATCAGCGTTCAGGCCCTTGCGGGGCGGGTCAACCACCACCACATCCGGGCGGATGCCCTGTTTTTCCAGCTCCAAGGCGGCTTTTCCTGCGTCGCCGCAGAAGAATTCGGCGTTTTTAATGCCGTTGCGTTTGGCGTTTTCTTTGGCATCGGCCACCGCCTGTTCCACCACCTCCACGCCAATGACCTTGCCTGCGGCTTTGGCCATAGCCAGGGTAATGGTGCCCACGCCGCAGTACAGATCCAGAACCAAATCCTCCTTGGTGATTTCCGCCTGGGCAATGGCTGCTTCGTACAGCCGCTGGGCCTGGTGGTGGTTCACCTGATAGAAAGACCGGGGGGATAGACGGAAGGTCAGGCCGCAGAGGGTGTCCTCAATATAGCCGGGGCCGTAGAGGTTGATAAATTCATCCCCCAGCACCGTGTTTCCAGCCTTGGTATTGACGGAAATGACCAGGGTGGCGAAGCCTTTCACAGCCTGCAGTTTTTCAATAAGCTCGTTAGCGTGGGGCAGCTTTCTGCCGTTTAGCACCAGGCATACCAAAACCTGCCCGGATACCGCACCCCGGCGCACATAAATATGCCGCAGAAGTCCCTTTTCGGTGGCTTCGTCATAGGCAGATAACCGGTAGTGGTTGAAAAAGGCCACTACGATCTTCTTCACCTGATCGGCCTCTTTGGGCAGGATCAGACAGCCTTCGTTTTCTACTACCTGGTGCGTGCCTGCCCGGAAAAAGCCTGCGAATACTCTGCCTTTATGGCTGGATACCGGGTATTGCGCCTTGTTGCGGTAATATTTACAGGTGGGTGCGGACAGAATGGGGATTTCGTCCAGGGCTTCACCGCCAATGCGGTTCAAAGCTTGGCGCACCCGGTCTGCCTTCAGCCGGGATTCTTCGGTGTAATCCATGTGCCAAAAATCGCAGCCGCCGCACAGCTTAGCCACAGGACATTCCCGGTTCACCCGGTGGGGGGACTTCTCCAGAAGATCCACGATCTTGCCGGATGCCCAGGTTTTACCCACTTTTTCAATACGCACCCGGCACTTTTCCCCGGCAATGGCATTGGGAATAAACACAGCGCAGCCCTCAATATGGGCCACACCCTGCCCCTGCGCGGTGTAGTCTGTTACGACCGCTTCGTAAATTTGGTTCTTAATGAGCATAACTCTCTCCATAAACGATTCTTTGAAATGCATTTTGCATTTTATAAAATAGTTTCCATGCCAATTTTTTGGGGTTTCAGACCCATAGCCTCATAGAATTTCATGGCACTTTTGTTGCATGCCCACACATTCAAGGTCACATTGTAGCATTTGGCGGTTTTGGCATAGCGCAGGATCTCCTGGTAAATGGCCTTGCCGATACCCTTGCCCCGGCAATTTTCGTCTACACACAGGTCGTCGATATATAGGGAAGTGATGCCGGTCAGCACCGAATCGTTTTCGTGCAGGATCATTTGGCAAAAGCCATAGCCCAACACTTTTTCATCTTCCACTGCCACAAAAATGGGCGCACCGGGATTATTGAGCATGGCCATGACCTGGGAAGCACCGTATTTTTGCGCATTGCTCCGGAACAGATCCGGGCGACCCTCATGGTGTACGCGGCCTACCTGCCGCAGCAGCTTCAAGATCCCAGCCACATCCTGGTTTTCCGCAAAACGAATTTCCATATCCGTACCTCCTGAAAGGTTTTTTCTTTATCATAGCACAAAAGATTAAAAGAGTAAATTCCAATTTATCGGGCTGTAGTACGGCCGGACAATTCGCGTTTACCCATGGCAATGGTCTTTACTTCCCTGACCCGCCCGGTAACGCTACCCCTCAAAAGCTTCAAATTCGTATTTATCGCACACCCTTTGTAGGGACCGGCGTCCTCGACGGTCCGCAATTA
>JAZNHQ010000098.1:0-5197 GCA_045577035.1 Faecousia sp.
AAGTGCGCCCAAATACCGGAAATCCAGGCTCATTAAGGGGCTTGGATGAAGAAAAAAGCAGAGAAAAAGACTATAATTTAGCGTTTTTACGCCTTCCCCTTAAATAACGCCATATAATCAGCGTTTACTGCAGGGGAGGCAGGAAGGATTTATTATGGCAGAGAATAAACGCGATTATTATGAGGTACTGGGCGTTGAGAAAAGTGCCAGTGTCGATGAGATCAAAAAAGCATACCGCAAAAGTGCCATGAAATACCACCCGGACCGCAATCCCGGCGATAAGGAAGCCGAGGAAAAGTTCAAGGAGCTGGGCGAGGCCTACGAGGTGCTGTCCGATGAGGATAAGCGTGCCCGGTACGACCAGTTCGGCTTTGCTGGCGTTGACCCCAACTATGGCGGAGGCGGCGCAGGCTTTGACGGCTTCGGCGGCTTTGGCGGATTTGGTGGCTTCGGTGATATTTTCAGCGATATTTTTGGTGGCGGCAGCAGCCGTCAGTCCCGGCGCAATGCTCCCCGGAAGGGCGAGGATGTGGGCGTACGGGTAGAGGTGACCTTTGAGGAAGCCGCTTTTGGTGCGGAAAAAGAGGTCACTTACCGTCGCATTGAAAACTGTGGCCAATGTAACGGTACTGGCTCTGCGGACGGTGCGGTGGAGACCTGTTCTCAGTGCCATGGCTCCGGCCAGGTGCGCATTACCCAGAATTTCATGGGTATGGCCATGCAGACCGCCAAAACCTGCCCTCAGTGCAGCGGCAGAGGTCAGATCATTAAGAATCCCTGCAGCGCCTGTAAGGGTAAGGCCAAGGTACGCAAGAATCACACCCTGCGGATCAAAGTGCCTGCGGGTATCGATCATGGACAGAGCATTTACGCCCGGAATCAAGGCGGTGCAGGCTCCAACGGCGGGCCCAACGGCGACCTGGTCATTGAGTTTGCCATTTTGCGCCATCCCATTTTCGACCGCTACGGTACAGATGTGATCTGCGAGGTGCCCATCTCCTTCTCCCAGGCAGCCCTGGGCGGTGAGATCGAAGTGCCTACCCTGGACGGCAAGACCAGCTTTGAACTGCCCGAAGGCACACAGACCGGCAAGGAATTTATTTTGTCCGGCAAGGGCATTCCCTATGTGAACAACCCCAAGCGCCGGGGCAATCACCGCTTTACGGTGGTGGTGGAGACCCCCACCAAGCTGACCAAAGAGCAAAAAGAGCTGCTGCGTCAGCTGGACGAGTCCATCGACAACAAATCTACCCCCAAGCGCAAGAAATTCTTTGATACACTGAAAGATTTCTTCGATTAAGGAGACGACATATGAAACGCTCGGATTATATCAGCTGGGACGAATACTTCATGGGCATTGCACTGCTGGCAGCACGCCGCAGCAAGGACCCCAACACCCAGGTGGGTGCCTGTATTGTGTCCCGGGATAATATCATCATTTCCACCGGCTATAACGGCATGCCCAAGGGTTGCTCTGACGACGAATTTCCCTGGAACCGTGAGGGCCAGGACACCAAGTACCCCTATGTGGTCCATGCGGAGCTGAACGCCATTTTGAACGCCAATGGCCGTGACCTGCGTGGCAGCCGGCTGTATGTGGCGCTGTTCCCCTGTAATGAGTGTGCCAAGGCCATTATCCAAAGCGGCGTGGAAGAGGTCATTTATCTGTCCGATAAATATGCCGATTCCATGACCAATTTTGCGTCCAAGCGGATGCTGGATGCTGCAGGTGTGAAGTACACCCCCATGCAGACCGACATTCAGGAACTGACCTTAAACTACATCCCGGAAGAAAAGAGATAATAAAAAGTGTCATTCTGAAAATCAGAATGACACTTTTTTAATCCATAGCAATACCAAAATATTTGGGCTTGGGAGCGTCGGTCAGCGGGTAATACATGGCAAAGGGTCTGTCCGTACCGGGGGTGCGAAACAGGCCTTTTTTTGCGCCTACAGCTGTAGTGATGGCCGGTGCCAGGCTGGGGTCGCCCCAAAATTCCTGTACATACAGGGTATCATTCATAACATAGCCGCACAGCAGCCAGTCATCCCCTGTCCAAAAGTAGGCATAGCTTGCCAGATAGCGCAGGATCTTTCCCTCCTGCAAAACGCTACCCGCAGGCAAATGCGCTTTTCGCAAAGCTGCATATTCTTCTGCGGAAATGGACTTAGCAGGGACGATGCCCTCTGCGCTGCAGGAAAACTCCCCTATGCTGCATAAATGCCGATACCCCATTTTGCCGTAATAATCAAATAGCTTTTTGTCCGCAGGCACTAAAATGGCCCCATCATAACCGCAGCGGCGCAGCTGCTGATGGGTTTGGTGCATAAGCCGCTTGCCGAAGCCTTGTCCCCGGAGCGCCTTGGCGGTGGCAAGGCCGTAGATATAGGCGTATTTTCTGCCATTACAGGTCACATCAAACCAGTAGACTGCACCTGCCAGCAGATCCTTGGCATACAGACGGCGAAAACATCCGGCGGAGAATCCGGTAGAAAAGAAGGTGTCACCGGGCTCGGAAAAGGCCTCCTGCCAAAGTCGCTTCAGATCAGTAATCATAGCCGTCCTCCAGCAGGCACGCCCAGCTTTTTTCCACCATGTGGTGGGGGTAATAGCTGAGCTTAGCCTTGCGCAAGCCCTCCAACCCCATATCCTCCTCCCGATCCAGGTACTGCAGATCGGGATATTTTTTGCGCAAATACCGGGCGAATTCCCAGTTAATGGCAGGATATGCGGAAGGATCAATGGCTTTTTCGAAATTTACATCAAAGGTGGTATCCGAGAGAAAATTGCCCAGGGTCATGGCAATTGGCTGCTCTTGATCCCACAGCAACAGACCTTCCATTTCCAATGCCTGACGGTGCTGCAGTGCCTTTTTCAAGGCAGCACGCTCCATATGGGTGTCCGAGGTAGGATCCTCTGCCTGGCGTTTGTCATACCATGTCTGAACGACCTCCAAAACCTCTGCCTGGTTTTCATCGGAAATGGGCTCTACCCGGTAATAGGGGTGATCCTGGATAAATCTGTTCAGATGATTGCGCTTGCGCTGGTATTTTTTACCCTTCAGCTCTGCCAGATCCTCAATGGCATACACATAGTCAAAGAAATCCCGGTCATAATGGAATCGAAATTTGCCGGGATACAGCCGTTCCAGTGTGGCACAGTCGTCCTGGGACAGGCTGGTGATCCGGCAGGTAATGTCCCGGGCGGCAGCATCGTGGATTATGGCCTCCAGAGCCTGTTCAATGTTGTTACCGATAGGGAAGGGATAAACGCTGGTGCGGTTAAACTGAGAGAAAAACACCAGTGTGTCATCCATAAAAGCCGCCCTTTGGCGACCCCACATATATAAGTTGGCAAAGCTGTATTCGCAGCCCCTTGTGCCGGTGTTTCTTAAAATGCTGTCAAACCTGGGCTTTTGCTCCAGGGTCAGCGGCTGAAAGTCGATCATGGGTATCACATCCTTTAAAAAGGAGTATACCACATTTTTCTGTAATTAACAACAAATTCCAATTTATTGCTCTGTTGGTTGTGTGTACTACACTCAACTTCTGTCATTGCGGTAAGTAGCGCACACTGGCGTGGCAATCTCCGCAGTAAAAAGTTACTTCTATTGTACTTCCTTGCAAAAATGAACATTGGAGATTGCCACACCAGTGACATCGGTCACTGGTTCGCAATGACGCATCGAAATGTTTGTGGTGATAAACGGAGCGATAAATATGAATTTTGCTTTTATTTTGCGCCCAGGGCCTTTTTCAGCACTTGCTTGAACACCTGGCCGAAGGTGAGCTTCCGCACCACGGAATCGGCCACCAAGGGGATCTGCTGTAATATTTGCTCCCCGGCTTTTACAGACAGAGTACCCAGCCGTTGGCCCTGGCTCACCGGGGCGGTGACCTGTTTTTCCAATTCGATCTCCATGGTGATGAGGTTTTTCTGAGATTTATCAATGAGAATCGGCGTGTTCTGCCCGGGAACTGCCAGAACCGAGTCCTTTGTACCCAGCTTCACAGGAATCCTGGCCTCCTGCTCCATTTGGGGTGTGATCAAAGCATAGCTGGCAAAGCCGTGATCCAGCATTGATTTGCAGGCGGCGAATCGTTTTAGGGAGGTCTCGCAGCCCATAACCACGGCGATCAGCTCCATGCCGTCCCGCTGGGCGGTGGCAGACAGGCAATAGCCAGCCTGGGAGGTAAAGCCGGTTTTCAGACCGGTGGCACCGGGGTAGAAACGCACCATTTTGTTGGTATTGCTTAGCCCGAATTCCCCATCCCGTATGGTGTCCATCCAAATGGTGGTGTAGTTTTTAATGCCCGGGTGCTTGGTGATCAATTCGGCAGACATAAGGGCAATGTCATAGGCGGAGGTTTTGTGATCCTTGGCATTCTCTCCATCATCCAGTCCGGTGCAGTTGACGAAGTTTGTGTCATTCATGCCCAGTTCCCGGGCTTTTTCATTCATTTTCTCCACAAAAGCCCCTTCGCTGCCGGCAATATCCTCTGCCATGGCACAGGCACAGTCGTTAGCAGAGGATACGGCGATAGATTTGACCATGTCCTCTACGCTCATAGTCTCCCCTACCTTCAGATATACCTGGCTGCCGCCTTTGGCAGCGGCGTTTTCTGAGACGGTCACCGTGTCCTTCCAGCCAATGCGCCCATCATCAATGGCCTCCATGATCAGCAGCATGGTCATGACCTTGGTGACACTGGCGGGCGCCAATGCTTCGTGGGCGTTGTGTTCGTACAAAACGGTGCCGGTGGCGGCATCCATCAACACTGCGCTTTTGGCTTCGATCTGCAGATCTGCCCCCTGTACCCCTACCGGTAAAAGGCAAAACAGCAGGCAGATGACCGTCAATCCCCATAGTACCCGCTTCATAAAAATCCCTCCATAGCTTGATAGTCAAGCCTATGAGGTTCGTCCATGAAATATTCAAATTCCAATTTATCGTGCTGTTATTTCGATGCGCAAAGGCTTCTCCTTGGGGAGAAGCTGTGAAAAAATAGGCTCTTCGAAACCTATTTTTTGACTGATGAGGGGAAAAGCAATGTTCGAAAACGCGCCACAGCACAGATCCTATAACCAACGCCCCTCATCCGTCACCAGTGTGCGCACTGGTGACACCTTCCCCCGAGGGGGAGCGATGGGAGCGCCGCCGGTGGCGGAAACAGCGACCTGAGCGAGTGGCCGCGG
>JAZNHQ010000099.1:0-6256 GCA_045577035.1 Faecousia sp.
CTGACTGTTGCCCGTCTGGCAGCCGCCAAGGCTATGGCAGCGGCACAGGAGAACAACTATTTTGAGTTTGTCCATGAGGCAGCCATTGAAGAGGCCAAGGTGGCACTGAACAACACCGTCAACCAGAACCCCGTGCTGAAGAAGGGCGGCGTTGTGGATGCCGGCGGCAAGGGCTGGGTCATTGTGCTGGAAGCCATGCTCAGCGCCCTGCGCGGTGAGGACATCGTTGCCCCCGAGGGTGGCAGCGACCAGGTGAAGGATGCCGCAGATTTCGGCGATTTCGACACCGAGGACATCACCTTTACCTACTGCACCGAGTTCATCATCTCCCGTGAGAACGACAAGGATCCCGAGGCTCTGCGCGACTATCTGAACACCCTGGGCGACAGCCTGGTGCTGGTAGACGATGAGGAGATCATCAAGGTCCATGTGCATACCAACGACCCCGGCGCTGCCCTGCACGCTGCGGTGAACTACGGTTCCTTCATGACCGTAAAGATCGAAAATATGCGCCTGCAGCACACCGAAAAGGTTATGAGCGAGCAGGAGCTGGAGCCCAAGATCGCCGAGCCCGAGAAGCCTCTGGGCGTGGTGTCTGTCTGCGCCGGTGACGGCCTTGCAGATGTGTTCGGCAACCTGGGCGTGGACGGCATTATTTCCGGCGGCCAGACCATGAACCCCAGCACCCAGGATATTCTGGAGGCTGTCAACAAGGTTCCCGCTGAGACCGTGTTCGTGCTGCCCAACAACAAGAACATCATCATGGCCGCAGAGCAGGTGGATGCACTGACTCCCAAGAATGTGGTGGTCATCCCCAGTAAGACCGTTCCCCAGGGCATCACTGCCATGCTCAGCTTCAACCCCGACGGCTCAGTGGAAGAGAACACCGAGGCGCTGACCGAGGCACTGGGCACTGTGGACACCATGCAGATCACCTACGCCGCCCGTAACTCCGATTTCGACGGTTACGATATCCACGAGGGCGACTATCTTGCCATCTGCGGCAGCAGCCTGTTTGGCACCAGCAAGGATATCAAGGTGGTGCTGAAGGCCCTGGCCGAGAAGGTCCGTGATGACGGCAAGGAGTATATTACCATCTACTACGGACAGGATATCAAGGAAAAGCATGCCCAGAAGGCAGCGGATCTGTTTGCAGAGATCTGCCCTGACGCGGATGTGAATCTGCTCAGCGGCGGCCAGCCTGTGTATTACTACCTGATCTCCGCTGAATAATGCTTATTTGGGCTCCGCTAAATCAGCGGAGCCCTGCCATTTTCATTTTTCAACGTGGTGATGTAATGAAAGATATTTCCGAAAATCATGTGGTCAAAAAGACCCTTTCCTTTGTGGATTATTTCAGTAGTCTGCGGATCGGCGTCTATGGCTCCAGCACCTGCTATTTTATTGTGCTGTCCCTGTTCCCGTTCCTGCTGTTGATCCTGAGCCTGCTGCGCTATACAGGCTTGGGTGTGGAGCATCTGACACAGCTGGTTGCCAATGTGGTACCGGCCGCCTTGATGCCCGGCGTGGAACGGCTAATCGTCAGCACCTACCGCAGCTCCTCCGGCACCTTGGTCTCTTTATCCGCAGTCATTGCGCTGTGGACCGCCAGCCGGGGTGTTTACGGCATTCTCATGTGTCTGAACGCCGTCTACGATGTGGAAGAAGACCGCAGCCTGCTCTACACCCGCACCGTCAGCATCCTGTACACCTTCGCATTTGTGGTGGTGCTGCTGCTGACTTTGGTGCTGAACGTGTTTGGCAATACGATTATTGAGCATATCAGCACCGAAAGAGGTGCCCTGTGGCTGCTGGATCGTGCAGTGGATCTGCGCTTTACGCTGATGCTTTTGATGCAGACATTGCTGTTTACCGCTGTGTTTATGGTATTCCCCAACAGGCACAATCGGTTCCTGGAGAGCCTGCCCGGTGCAATCCTCACCTCTTTAGGCTGGCTGGTATTTTCCAACCTGTTCTCTTTGTATCTGGAATATTTCCCCAATTATGCCAATATTTATGGCTCGCTGTCCGCGGTGGCACTGGGTATGCTGTGGCTGTACAGCTGTATCAATATCGTATTTTACGGTGGTGTATTGAATCATCAGATTACCCTGTTCCGAAATCGCCGCAAAGAAAAGAAAGCACAGGGACAAGAGGATACTAAAACAGAAATAGATCAATCACAAGCAGAGGGGTAATTACCCCTCTGCTTCGTGAGTTTATTTTTCTTTCTCGAAAAGTTTACCCTTTATTCACAAGCTATGTTTACAATTTTACCCAAAAGGGGGTGTCTGGGTATGTTTGGCTTTGTTATGGCAGACAGCAAGGAGCTGTCCGAACAGGAGAAGCAGCGATATAGCGCAGTATACTGCGGCATTTGCCGCCAGATCCGCAAGCGCACATCTCAGGTGGCACGGCTGGCACTGAGCTACGACATGGCCTTTCTTGCGCTTTTGCATATGAGCCTGTACGAACCGGAGGAAGCCGCCGGCAAGCGAGCCTGCCTGCTGCACCCCATCAAGCCCAGACCCTGGGTGGATAATCGGTACATCCAATACGCCGCAGATATGAATGTGGCGCTGAGCTACTACAACGCCCGGGACGACTGGCAGGACGACCGCAAGCTGTCATCCGGCGTTTACGCCGCTCTGCTGAAAAAGCGCTACCCCAAAATCGCAGATCGTTACCCCCGGCAATGCCAGGCCATTGTCCAATGCATTACCCAGCTTCAGAAGCTGGAAGCGGAGGGCTGTACCAATCCGGATCTGCCCGCCGGCTGCTTTGGTCAGCTGATGGCGGAGCTGATGGTCTATGAGGAGGATCAGTGGTCAGCTACCCTGCGTAAGCTGGGGCAGGCCCTGGGCAGATTTATCTACCTGGCAGATGCGGCGGTGGATTATCAGAAAGATTTTAAGAAAAAGCGGTATAATCCCTTTATCGCCATGGGTGCCCCGGATGATCAGGAGCAATTCAAACAATATCTGATCATGGCCATGGGACGCTGCACCCGATATTACGAAAGCCTGCCCCTGGTGCAGGACAAGAAGATTCTCGACAACATTCTCTATGGCGGCGTGTGGCTGCAATACGGCCGCAAGCAAGGCAAAGAGGACGGAGGAAACCATGATTCATGACCCTTATAAGGTGTTGGGCGTCAGCCCCAATGCCACAGATGAGGAGATCAAAAAGGCCTATCGTCGTTTGGCAAAGCAATACCATCCTGACAAAAACCCCGGTGATGCGGAAGCCGCCCGGAAAATGCAGGAGATCAACGAAGCCTACGATCAAATCAAGAATCCGGACAAAGGCCGGCAAAGACCCGGCTACGGAGGATTTAACTATGATTATTACGGAAGCCAGTCCGATGGGGGGGATTCCAGCATCCGTGCGGCCGTTCATTATTTGCGCTTTGGCCGCTTCCGGGAGGCATTGAATGCCCTTGACAGCTGCAGCAAGCACAATGCCCGTTGGTACGCCGTTTCTGCCATTGCCAATGACGGCCTTGGCAACCAGGTCACTGCCCTGGAGCATATCCGCCGGGCAGTATCCATGGAACCGGACAATATGGAGTATCTGCAGATTTTGGAGCAGATCGAAAACGGCGGCTTTGTCTATCGGCAGACCGCAGGCAACTACCGTGGCTTTACCATAGGCGGCAACCCCTGCACCAGTCTGGCCCTTTGCTACTGCGCCCAGATGTTCTGCTGCCGCTGCTGTTGTTAAGGAGGTATGTATAGTATGAATCTTCGTAACCGTGCGTATTGGAAGCAAAAAGCCCAAGAAAAGCTACAGGCTGCTTCCTTTGATCCCAAAAAGCTGACATTATTCCACGGCGCTGTGATCGTGGGGCTTTCCCTGCTCCTGTCGCTGATCAGCATCGCCATTAACGCAGGCATTGCAGACACCAGCGGTCTGGGCGGTATTCAGAACCGAAACCTATTACAGACCGTCATGGCCATGCTGAATATGGCCTATTCCATTGCGCAGCCCTTCTGGGTCGTAGGCTTGACCTTTGCTTTTATCTGCATCGTCCGCAACCGGTACGCAGACAGGCAGACCCTGCTGCGGGGCTTTTACCGGCTGGGCCCTGTACTGCGGCTGAATCTGCTGAAATACGGTCTGTACCTACTGCTTGCCTTCCCCTGCGCTTACATCGCCAGCTCCCTTGCAATGTCCATTTCCTCAGACCTGATCGTCCTTTTAAAGCCCATCGTTGCTGAAATGGCCGATAATCCCAATGCGGATGTGTACGCCATGATCGAGCAACTGCCCACCGGTGAGTTCCTCCGGGCCATGGCCCCTCTGCTGATCGTATTTACTGTTTTGTATGTGGCAGTGATCGCATACCTGAACTATCGGCTGTACTGTGCCGGCTATCTGATCGTGGACGATCCCCGAATGGGTGCCATCGCCGCCATGAAGGAAAGCTTCCGGCTGACCAAGGGCAATTGCATTTCCCTGTTCCTGCTGGATCTGAGCTTTTGGTGGTACCATGCACTGACAATAGTGGCTGCGCTGGTTGCCTTTGCTAATGAGCTGCTGCCCTACATGGGCATAGAGCTGCCCATCTCCCACGAGTGGTCTACAGTCATCTGCTACTGCATTTACGGTGCTATCATTCTGGCTCTGGACTACACCGTCCGTCCCCAGGTAGAAGCCACCTATGCCCTGGTTTACGACGCTCTGCGGAATCCTCAAAGCGGTTTGATGCGCGGAGAAAACCAATGAAAAAGATACTTTTCACATTGCTGCTTGCTGCTTCTTTGTGTCTTCTGTTTGGCTGCCAAGCCCATCAAACGGACCCCACACAGCAAACCACACAAACCGTTCCGGAATCCATGGAAAACACCGTTCCCACAACGGTTTTACAGACCACACCGGAAACCACCGTTCCTACACAGCCGCAGACCGAGCCCACCACGGAACCGGAGACCACGCCGCCTACACAGCCCGTCACTGTGGATGGCAAAATCCACGACATGAAGGCCATGTGGATTTCCCAGTTCGATATGGCACAGGTCTATCTGGACGGCAATGTACAGCGTTCTCAGGCAGATTTTACCGCCCGCATGGGGAAAATTTTGGACAATGTAAAATCCCAAAGCTTTAACACGGTCTTTTTGCAGATTCGCCCCTATGGCGACAGTATGTACCCCTCCCGGTTCTATCCGACCTCCGCTTGCGTGGCCGGTCAAACCGGAGGACAAATGCAATATGACCCGGTTGAAATCGTGGTCTCCCTGGCCAAGGAACGAGGTCTGTCCATCCATGCCTGGATCAACCCTCTGCGGTGCATGAAGGACACGGAAATTGGGCAGGTCAGTACCGATTATGCCATCGGTCAGTGGTACAATGACCCCGCACTGAACGGAAAATACATTGTTCTTGTCAGCGGAAGATGGTACTTAAACCCCGCCTATGAAGAGGTACGTCAGCTGATCTGCGACGGCGCACAGGAAGCCATGGAGCTGTACGATTTTGACGGCCTGCACATGGACGACTACTTCTACCCCACCACCGACGCCGCCTTTGACAGCCAAGCCTACGCCCAATACAGCGGCGCAAGCAGTTTGGCGGATTTTCGGCGGGAAAACATCAACAAATTGGTGCAAGCCCTTTACAAAATCACTCACGATTCCGGGTCTGACAGACTGTTCGGCATCAGCCCCGGCGGCAATATCGACACCACCTATGGCTCCCAATACGCCGATGTATATCAATGGTGTTCCCAGGCCGGCTATGTGGACTACCTGTGTCCTCAGATATACTGGGGACTGGAGCATCAAACCCACGATTTTGTGAAAGTCTGCAAAACCTTCCAGGATATCATGAAAACCGATTCTGTGGATCTGATCATCGGCATGACCTTTGGGAAAGCCTACACCCTGGAGGACCAGTGGGCAGGCACCGGCAAGGATGAATGGAAGAATCACAAGGATATTATGGCGCGCTGCCTGCGCGCTACCCTGGATCTGGAGGACTGCCGGGGTGTGGCCATCTTCTGCTATCAGTATTTCTTCGATCCGCTGACCGGGCAGAGCGTAACCCAGACCGCCCAGGAACGAGAAAACTTTATGGAGTTATTCGAAACCATTACGTGGAACTAAAATGACGCAAAAAGGGGCTGTAAAAAAAGTCCCGTAAAAAATGCAGGCTGTGCCGGAAGGTACAGCCTGCTAAATATTTATAGAGAATGGGCTGGATCAGTGGAAGATCCAGCCCAATGGTGGTATAATGAATTTGTGAAGAAACAGAA
>JAZNHQ010000100.1:0-12146 GCA_045577035.1 Faecousia sp.
GACCCTGGAGAAGTATTTCATTGTGCGGATCGCCTGGGTCTTTGGCCTCAACGGCAAGAATTTCATCAAGACCATGCTGAATGTGGGCAAGAACCACGATACCGTCCGGGTCGTCTGCGACCAGATCGGCACCCCCACCTACACCCTGGATCTTTCCCGGCTGCTGGTGGATATGGCCGAAACGGATAAATACGGCTACTACCACGCCACCAACGAGGGCGGCTTCATCAGCTGGTACGACTTTGCCTGTGAGATCTTCCGCCAGGCAGGAAAAACCGTATCTGTCCAGCCGGTGACCACCGCCGAATACGGCTTAAGCAAGGCTGCACGGCCTTTCAACAGCCGCCTGGACAAATCTAAGTTGGTGCAAATGGGCTTTGCTCCCCTGCCCGCCTGGCAGGATGCCCTGAGCCGCTATCTGAAAGAAATCGAGGAATAATATGGGACAGATCAAAGTAACACCGTGCCCCATCGATGGGCTGTATATTATTGAGCCCACCGTCCATGGGGACAGCCGGGGCTATTTCATAGAGACCTACTCCCAAAGAGACATGCATGAGGCCGGCCTGGATATGCAGTTTGTCCAGGACAACCAGTCCATGTCCGTCAAAGGCGTGCTGCGGGGTCTGCATTTTCAGAAGCAGTATCCCCAGGGCAAGCTTGTCCGGGTGATCAAGGGCCGGGTCTTTGATGTGGCTGTGGATCTGCGTGCAGGCTCGGACACCTACGGGAAATGGTACGGCGTAGAACTGACTGAGGAGAACAAAAAGCAGTTTTATATTTCCGAGGGCTTTGCCCACGGCTTTTTGGTGCTGTCCGACACCGCGGAATTCTGCTACAAATGCACGGATTTCTACCACCCCGGTGATGAAGGCGGCCTTGCCTGGAACGACCCTGTCATCGGTATCCAATGGCCGGAGGTCACCGGTGCTTATCCGGGAAACGCCCGGGCAGAGGGCTACGCCCTTGCCGATGGCACACCCCTGAATTTGAGTGAAAAGGATCAGAACTGGGATGTTCTAGAGAACACCTTTCAGTTTTGATTGGTGACATAAAGTGAAGAAGAATAAGGATTCTCTGCGGATCGCCATGCTGGGACACAAGCGTGTCCCCTCCCGTGAGGGCGGCGTGGAGATCGTGGTGGAAGAGCTGAGCGCCCGCATGGTGCAGGCCGGTCACACCGTGACCTGCTACAACCGCAAAGGCCACCACATCGGCGGTACGGAATTCGACACCGCCCAATTAAAAGAGCATAAGGGCATCCGGCTGATCAGCGTACCCACCCTGGACAAAAAGGGCTTGGCTGCCATGACCGCATCCATTGCCGCGGCCTTTCGCTGCGCCTTCGGCAAGTATGATGTGATCCATTTCCACGCAGAGGGCCCTTGCGCCATGCTGTGGCTGCCCAAGCTGTTTGGTAAGCGGTGCATCGCCACTGTCCACGGCTTGGATCACCAGCGTGCCAAATGGGGCTTCATTGCCCGCAATTATATCATGCTGGGCGAGAAATGCGCCGTGAAATTTGCCGACGAGATCATTGTTTTGAGTAACTCTGTGCAAAACTATTTCCGCCGGGAGTACAACCGGGACACCCATTTCATCGCCAACGGCGTAGAACGCCCCACCCAGGTGCATGCCCAGATGATCCGGGAGGCCTTGGGACTGGAATACTGGGACTATATTTTGTACCTGGGCCGCATTGTGCCGGAGAAGGGTCTTTCCTATCTGATCGACGCATTCCGGCAGGTAGACACCAACAAAAAGCTGGTGATCGCCGGCGGCGCTTCCGACACCAGTGATTATTTGGATGAGCTGAAACAGCTGGCAGCCGGTGACGACCGTATCATGTTCGTGGGCTTTGTCCAGGGACAGCTACTGGAGGAGCTTTACAGCAACGCCTATTTCTATGTGCTGCCCTCTGACCTGGAGGGTATGCCCCTGAGTCTGATGGAGGCCATGAGCTACGGCAACTGCTGCTTGACCTCGGATATTGACGAGTGCGCCCAGGTCATTGAGGAGCATGGTGTGACCTTCCGTCACGGTGACACAGAGGATCTGCGCGAAAAGATGCAGATGCTGTGCGACGATCCCATGCGGGTGCGGGGCTTCGAGATCACCGCCTCGGACTTTATCTGCAGTAAGTACAGCTGGGATGAGGTCTGCCGCAGAACTTTGGCTCTATATGACGAGCCTACAGGAGACAAACATGAAAATTCTGATGATCAATAAGTTTCTGCACCCCAACGGGGGCTCGGAAACCTATATTTTCAAGCTGGGTGAGCAGCTGCAAGCCATGGGACATGAGGTGCAGTACTTCGGCATGGAGCATAAGGGCCGCTGCGTGGGTAACCGTGCCCAGGCCTACACCGCTGACATGGATTTCCACGGCGGCGGCAAGCTGAGCAAGCTGCTGTATCCGGTTAAGACCATTTATTCTTCCGAAGCCCGGAAGAAGCTGCGTCTGGTTTTGGAGGATTTCCAGCCGGATGTGTGCCATCTGAACAACTTTAACTATCAGCTGACTCCCAGCGTGATTCTGGAGATCCGCAAGTGGCGCAAAAAAGCAGGCAAACCCTGCAAGATCCTGTACACCGCCCACGATTATCAGCTGGTATGCCCCAACCATATGTGCATGCACCCCGGCTCTCAGACCGTGTGCGAAAAATGCCTGTCCGGTAAATTCCGCCACTGTCTGAAGGGCAAATGCATCCACGGCTCTACGGCAAAATCCGCCGTAGGCATGGCAGAGGCCAGATTTTGGAACTGGAAGGGTACATACAAGTATATCGACACCATCATCTGCTGCTCCGCCTTTATGAAAACCAAGCTGGACAGCAACCCGGTCTTCCGGGACAAAACTGTGGTTATGCATAACTTCATTGAAGATATCCCCTGGGAAGCACCCCAAAAGCAGGATTATGTGCTTTACTTTGGAAGATTCTCCCAGGAAAAGGGTGTGGCTACCCTGCTGGAGGTTTGCAAGCAGCTGCCTCAGATCCCCTTTGTGTTTGCAGGCTCCGGCGACCTGAACGACCAGGTCAGCGCCACGGAAAATGTACGCAATATGGGCTTTCAGACCGGCAAAGCTTTGGCTGACCTGATCCGGGGCGCAAGGTTTACGGTGTACCCCTCGGAGTGGTACGAAAACTGCCCCTTCTCCGTGATGGAGAGCCAGCAGCACGGCACGCCGGTGATCGGTGCCAACATGGGCGGCATCCCAGAGCTGATCCGGGAAGGCGAAACCGGCCTGCTCTTTGAAGCCGGCAACGCCCAGGCTTTGAAAAACGCCATCGTTTCCCTGTGGGAAGATAAGGAAACCTGCGCCAAATTCACCGAAAACTGCAAAACCCTTTCCTTTGATACCGTAAACAGCTACTGCGAAAAGCTACTAAAACTGTACCAATAACGGAGGTTCTGTTATGTCCAAGAAACTCAACGGCACTGTCATTGTGACCTATCGCTGCAATGCCCGCTGCTCCATGTGTAACCGCTATAAAGCCCCCTCCAAGCCGGAGGAGGAGATCTCCATTGAGACCATCCGGAAGCTGCCGGAAATGTATTTTACCAACATCACCGGCGGTGAGCCCTTCATCCGCACGGACCTGAAGGACATCGTCCGGGAGCTGTATAAAAAGAGCGAGCGCATCGTGATCTCCACCAACGGCTTCTTCACCGACCGGATCGTGGAGCTGTGCAAGGAATTCCCCCAGATCGGCATCCGCATCTCCATTGAGGGCCTGGAAAACACCAACAATGAGATCCGTGGCCTGGAGGACGGCTACAACCGTGGCTACACCACCTTGAAGAAGCTGCGGGAAATGGGCATGACCGATGTGGGCTTTGGCATGACCGTACAGGATAAGAATGCCCCCGACCTGGTGCCTCTGTACGAGATCTCCAACGAAATGGGCATGGAATTCGCCACTGCCTCCCTGCACAACAGCTTCTATTTTGTGGAGGCCAAGAACATCATCAACGACCGTCCCATGGTGGCCAAGAACTTTGAAGCCCTCATTAACCGGCTTCTGCGCTCTAATAGCCCCAAAAAGTGGATGCGTGCATACTTTAACCATGGCCTTATCAACTACATTTACGGTCAGAAGCGCCTTTTAAAATGCGACATGAGCTTTGATACCTTCTTCATCGACCCCTACGGCGATGTGATGCCCTGCAACGGCACCAATGACAAGGAGGTCATGGGCAATCTGAACAACCAAACCTGGGACGAGCTGTGGAACAGCCCCGAAGCCGAGGCCGTCCGTGCCAAGGTGCGCTGCTGCGACCGGGATTGCTGGATGATCGGCTCCGTGTCCCCCGCCATGCACAAATACATTTGGAAGCCCGGTTTTTGGGTGCTGTGGCATAAATTCAAGGCCATCTTCACCAAGACCCCCTACTCCATGTACGAAAACAAGATCGTCCGCCAGTACCGGGACGGCAAGGTCACCAAGGAGGAGCTGGATCGCTGCTCCACCTGCGACCTGTGCGCCCAGGTCAACGACGGTCTTTCCGACGCATCCAGAGAGCAGCTGAAGGACAAAACCGGCGAAGAGATCGTGGATGCGGATATTGCCAGCCAACTGGAAAAAGAAAGCTAATGCCATGAAAATTGCTGTTTTAATGTCATCGTATAACGGTGAAGCCTATATCAAAGAGCAGATCACATCCATCCTGGCGCAGCAGGGGGATTTTACCCTGGAGCTGAAGGTTCGGGATGACGGCTCTACGGATGCTACCCACCAAATATTGGATGCCTATGCCGCCGAAGGGAAGCTGCAATGGTACACCGGGGAAAACCTGGGGCCTGCCAAAAGCTTTTTGCATTTGGTGCAGCAGTATCCGGGCTATGATTACTACGCCTTTGCCGACCAGGACGATGTGTGGGATGCCGATAAGGTTGCCCGGGGAATCCAGGCACTGGAGGGGCAAACCGGCCCTGCCATGTACGCCGCCAACGCCCGGCTGGTGAACAAAGATCTGCAGCCCATGGGCAAGAATACCCACAGCCGCGCGCCCCATTACGATTTCTACACCCTGGTCTGTGCCGCCAGCGTTTTAGGCTGCACCTGCGTCTTTAACGGCAATTTAGCCAAGGCGGTACAGGAAAAGCCCCTGCCGGAAAGCTTGGTCATGCACGATTTCTATCTGGCCATTCTGTGTGCCTATTTGGGCGGCCCGGTGATCTACGATCACACCCCCGCCATGGAATACCGCCAGCACGGAGAAAATGTGGTGGGCACCCAATGGACGAAAACCGCCGCTCTGAAAAACCGCATCCGGCGTATCACCAAGCGCGCCAAGGTTTCCATCGCAGAGCAGGCGCAATCCCTGTTGGAGCGCTACAGTGACCAAGCTGCCAAGGAGGAGTACCTGCGCTTTTTGCAGCAGGTAAGCAGCTACAAAAAGAGCCTTTTTAAGGCGGTAAAGCTGTCCTGTTCCCGAAAGCCCAACTACAACAGCAAAAATATGGCCGTGACCATGCGGCTGGCCATTTTGCTGCGCAACCGCTAATTTCAACCCGAGAGGTATTGCAATGAAACGAGTGATTACTTACGGCACCTTTGACCTGCTGCACTACGGTCATATCAATCTGCTGCGCAGAGCCAAGGCTTTGGGCGATTATCTGGTGGTAGCCATTTCCACCGATGAGTTCAACTGGAACGAAAAGCAGAAAAAATGCTACTTTACATACGAGCAGCGCAAGGCTCTGCTGGAATCCATCCGCTATGTGGATCTGGTGATCCCGGAGACCTGTTGGGAGCAAAAGCGCACGGATATCCACGAATACCATATCGACACCTTCGTCATCGGTGACGACTGGAAGGGTAAGTTCGATTTCCTTACCGAGGAGGGCGCAGAGGTAGTCTACCTGCCCCGCACCCCGGAGATCAGTACCACCCAAATCAAGCAGGATTTGAAATAGCGCAACAGGAGACAGAGAAATGGACACTGAGTTGAAAGTAAAATGCGCCCAGCTTGATTTGCTGTATGAGCTGCACCGCATTTGCCAAAAATGGGATATCCCCTATTTTCTCATCGGCGGCACCCTGATCGGCGCTATCCGTCATGGGGGCTTTATCCCCTGGGATGACGATATTGATGTGGGTCTTTTGTGGGAGGACTATGCCCGTTTGGAGCAGGCCTGCAAGCAGGACTTAGACCCTGCCTATATGCTTTGCAGCTGGCATACCGATCCTTACAGCCCCCATCCTTTTTACAAGCTGAAGATCCGAAATACCCATTATACGGAGGAGCTCAGTGTCAAGTCCAAAATGGACGACGGTATCTTCATTGATATTTTCCCCTACGATAACGCCCCGGACGATCCCAAGCTTCGCAAGAAGCAGGCACAGCAGGTGCAGCTGCTTCGCAAGATCCTGCTGGTGCGCTGCGGTTTCCGGTTGGATCGGGGCAATGTTTTCAAGCGGCTCATATACGGCAGCTTGAAGCTTTTCTCCCGCGTCCGCTCTGTGAAGGGCTGGAAGCGCAGCTTTGAAAAGGTGCAGCACCGCTATAACCAAGGCAAGACCCAGGTGGTCACCAACATGGGCGGCTCCTACACCTACGAACGGGAGAGCAAGCCCCGGGCATTGGTGGAAAAGATCGCTCTGCACAAATTTGAAAACGGAGAATTCTGTATCCCGGCGGATTACGACACCTTCCTGCGCAGCTGCTATGGCGACTATATGCAGCTGCCCCCGGAGGATCAGCGTATTGGCCGCCACGGCGTACTGAAGGTGGATTTTGGCGGCTACCAGATCCGCAACACCATCAAAGAATGAAAGGAGGCGCCATATGAACAAACAGAATAATTCCCGGCTGTTTTGGGATATCGGGCTGCTATGCGCCCTGTATGTGGCACTTCCTGAGTATTTTGCTTTGGAATTCTCCCAGAAGCTGCCCCTGCTCACCGCCAGCCGTCTGCTGTTGGTGCTGGCAGGATGTATGCTGATCCTGCGCAACCGTCAGAGTGTGCTGAATGTGGGGCAGTGGAACATCAAGGCCTTAAACCTGGAGCTGACCAAGGATCGGTTTCTGCGCTATAGCATGCTGGTCTATTTCGCCATTCTGATTCTTGTGAATCTGACCTTTATGCCCTCCTCAGACGCCATCAAAGAACTCTTTGTCCTGGTGGCAGAGCAGTATTTCTTAATGTGGCTGCTGGTGCGTATTTTTGACACCCGGCACAAGCTCATGGCCGGTCTGCGTCTTTTGGTGTACAGTTCCGGCGTGGTGGCAGTTTTGGCTGCCGTGAGCATGATCGCCGACTACAATGTGTTCCATTTCTTAAAAACCACCCAAAGAGCCATGCTCATGTCCGATTACTACCGCCAGGGTATGCTGCGGGCTGCCACCGGCTTCGGACATCCGGTGTATTACGGCGCTTTCTGTGCCATTATGCTGCCCCTTTGTATGTACTTTGCGGAGAACGAAGAAAAGTGCAAGCTGCGGCTGGCTGCCGGCGGCTGCATGACCATGAATTTGGTGGGTCTGATCCTGTCCAATTCCCGTGGTTCCATTCTGGCCGTGGGCTGCATGGTTGTTTTTATTTTCCTGCTGCGGCTGATCAGCCGTAGTTTGAAGGCCTTCTTGAAGGTATGTATCCCCGTATTGGCTGTTGCGCTGGCGGTGCTGATCCTGGTCACTGCCATGACCCCCGCAGGCACCCGATATCTATCCAGTGTGGCTCAGTCCATGGGCGATACCCTGTCCTCTCTGTTCCCCGGCTCCAATGCGGGTAAGCCGGGACAGCCCGGCGACATGCCCGGCGATATTGAGGATGTGGATCCCGGTGACAAGGATGAAGTAGAATTCGGTGAGAATCCCAACGGTGTCCGTTCCCGGACAGTGCAGCTGACCGGTATTTTGTGGACACTGGAGCGGGAGCCTCTGCTGGGTCTGGGCCCCAACGCCCACAAGAACGGTCTGCTGTATTACCGCTTTGACGGCAACTGGCAAAGAGCCCGTTCCCTGGACATCGCCCCGGTGTCCATGATCTCCCAGTTTGGTCTGATCGGCTTCCTGGGCTTTGCGGCGCTGTATCTGGGCTTCTTCAAATCCTATTTAGACAAGCGCTACCGCAAAGATCCCTTGATGCACCATCTGTTTTTGTGCTTTGTGTCCTACGGTCTGTGCCTGCTGAGCATCAGCGACCTGGACAAGCTGGAGTGGATTCTGCTGGCAGCCACCGTAAGCCTGGTGAACATCATTCGTACTGAGCAGGAGGCTTAAACCATGAAGATCGTCGTATCCGGTGGTTGGAGCTACGGCAATATTGGCGACGAAGCCATTGCCGCTGCCACCATCCATTTGGTAAACCGTTACTTCCCCGAAGTTGCGGTGGTATACACCTCCTATGACCCGGAGGATTTCCAAAAAAACCACGGCATTTGCGCAGTGCCTTCCTTGCATAAGGCACTGGCAGGCTACAATAATGATGTTTCTGCCCTGGAAGCTCTTCTGACCAAGGATTCTTCCCTGCTGCGGGATTTTACAAATCTTGTGGACGAAGATACCCTGTTTATTATGTCCGGCGGCGGCTACTTCCACGAGAATTGGACGACCCAGTTCTACACCCGGCTGCTGGAGATCCAATTGGCCAAAAAAGCAGGGGCAAAGGTTGCCCTGATTGGTCAATCCATTGGCCCCATTTTTTCCGACCATGGCCGTCAGCTGTTGGCACAGGCCTTAAACCGGTGTGACTATCTGTGTGTCCGTGACAGCAGCACCGCACAGCTGCTGCAGCAGCTGCAGTTGCAGGTGCGCGTACACCAGGCACCGGATGTGGCCATGATCACCCGGGATATTTTCCCTGCTTGCGCTCCCGAGGGCAAGCCCATTGTGAACATTATGCCTGCGGCGTTTTCCTCTTATGTGCCCAACACCCAACGCAAAGCCCCCCATCCTTTGGCACAAAAGATCAAAAAGCGCCTGTCCTTTACGGGCATCAATTACGCCCGCCAGTTTAAAAAACTGGTGCGCCAGCTGGTGAAAGAAAACCGCTACCGGGTACGCTTTGTGCTCAGCACCACCTGGCAGTGGGATCGGAAATTTGTGGACAGTCTGACCCGTGGCTTGCCCCGGGACAGCTATGAGATCATCCCCTGCCAAACCTTTGAACAGCTGTGCAGCAGCCTGTCTCAGGGCAGTGCCATCATCAGCACCAAAATGCATCCTCTGATCGTCTCCGTGTCCTACGGTATTGTGCCCGTGGGCATTTCCTACAATTACAAGGTGGACGATTTCATGGTCATGGTAGGCTGCGGCAAGCAATGCTTCCGCAACCACGCCCTCAGCGCAGAAAAGCTTTTACAGGCGCTGTCCGGCAAAGCCCCCGACCCTGCCAACCATATTGACCGGGTCTACAAAAGCTTTGCCCAGCTGGCCGAAGCTGTAGGAGGCTGCCATGAGTAAGCAAGGCCGGCTGATGAAAACCACGCTGATCCTGTTTGTGGGTATTTTGGGCACTAAGCTGATCAACTTTATCACCCTGCCCTTTTACACCAAATGGCTGTCCGTGGCTGAGTACGGCATTATTGATGTATTTACGGCCATTGTGAGCCTGTGCGTACCGATTTTGACCCTGCAGCTGGATCAGGCGGTGTTCCGCTTCATGATCGATGATGAGACCCTGCAGGAGCGGCAAAACACCGTATCCTCCGGTTTGGGCGGTATGCTGTGCATTCTGTTGGGGATCGGGCTGCCGGTAATGGTGGTATTCCTGGTAATGAAGCAGTGGCTCTATGCCCTGTATTTACTGGCCATCGGCCTGCAGTGCTGCTATACCCTGTTTCAGCAGATCGTCCGCGGCAAGGGCGAAAACCATGTGTACACCATAAACAGTATTCTGCTGGCCTTTATCACGGTGCTGTTCACCGTGCTGCTGATCCGGGTGTTTCCCCTGGGCGTAGAGGGCTATGTAAGTGCCTTCTGCATTGCCCATTTGGCGGCACTGGTATTCATGCTGTTCAAGGCCAGGATCCACAAGCTGTTCCGGCTCACCGCCATTACCGTTCGCAAACTGAAGGAGCTGCTGTGCTACTCCATCCCCATGATCGTCAACAATGTATCCTGGTGGATTTTGAACCTTTCAGACAAGCTGGTGCTGAATCTGTACCTGGGCGTTTCTGCCAACGGCATTTACGCCGCCGCAGGCAAGATCCCCGGCCTGGTGACCACCGTGTTTTCCGTGTTCCAGATGGCATGGCAGGAATCCGCCTCCCGGGAAAAGGAGGGCGACACCGACGGCTTCTACAGCCAGGTATTCCGCAAGCTGTTCGCCGTTATGTGCTTCCTGGTCACCTGCCTGCTGCTGGGCTGCAGAATATTATGTAAACTTCTCATTGACGAAAAGTTTCACGCCTGCTATGATCATATGCCCATTTTGCTGGTGGCGCTGCTGTTTTTGTGCATCGCCCAGTTCTACGGCGGCATCTATGTGGGCAAGAAGATGTCGGGTTCTCTGGGCTTCTCCTCTGCCATGGCTGCGGTGATCAATTTGGCAGTGAATTTGGCCTGTATCCGCTTTTGGGGCATTTTCGCCGCCAGTGTTTCCACGCTGGTTGCCTATTTCGTCCTGGCGGTCTACCGCTTCTTCTCCGTGAAGAAGATCTGTAAGATCACCTATGTGCCCAAGGAGCTGCTGACCTGCCTGTTCCTGCTGGGACTCAGTGTGGCAGCAGCCTATTTGCATAACCCCTGGGTCAGTCTGGGTCTGTGCGTCCCCACTGCCTGCATTTATACGGTGCTGTTCTGGGATGTGCTGACTGATCTTGCCAAATCCCTAAAGAAGAAACTGAAAAAAACCTAACAAAAAAGGGTTGCCTGGGAAGGCAACCCTTTTTGCTATGAATTTAGATACGAGCTACGCCGTCGGCGCGGGCTGCTTCGGCAACAGCCTTAGCAACAGCAGGGCCTACACGCTCGTCGAAAGCGGCAGGGATGATGTAATCAGCATTCAACTCATCCTCGGAGATCAGGTTAGCCAGGGCCCCAGCGGCGGCAACCTTCATGCCCTCGGTGATGTCAGACGCGCGCACATCGAAGGTGCCGCGGAAGATGCCGGGGAATGCCAGAACGTTGTTGATCTGGTTGGGGAAGTCGGAACGGCCGGTAGCAATCACGGCTGCACCGCCTGCCTTGGCATCTTCGGGGAAGATCTCGGGAGTGGGGTTAGCGCAGGCAAAGATGATGGCATCCTTAGCCATGGTCTTCACCATCTCGGTAGTCAGAGTGCCGGGAGCGGAAACACCGATGAACACATCTGCGCCCACGATGACCTCAGCCAGGCTGCCCTGCTTCTTCTCCAGGTTGGTGACCTGAGCCATTTCTTCCTTGATCCAGTTCAGTCCCTCACGGCCAGCGTAGATAGCGCCGGTACGGTCAGTCATGATCACATTCTTGAAGCCAGCGCTCAGCAGCAGCTTCACAATAGCAATAGCGGCTGCGCCTGCACCGGAGGTGACGATCTTGACCTCTTCCTTCTTCTTGCCAACGACCTTCAGAGCGTTCACAAGACCTGCCAGAGTGATGACGGCAGTGCCGTGCTGGTCATCGTGGAAGATGGGAATGTCGCACTTTTCCTTCAGCTTGCGCTCGATCTCGAAGCAGCGGGGAGCGGAGATATCCTCCAGGTTGATGCCGCCAAAGGAGCCGGAGATCAGATAAACAGCATTTACGAACTCATCCACATCCTTGCTCTTGACGCACAGGGGAATGGCATCCACATCGCCAAAGGACTTGAACAGAGCGCACTTGCCCTCCATAACAGGCATACCTGCCTCGGGGCCGATGTCACCCAGGCCCAGCACAGCGGTGCCGTCGGTGATAACGGCGCACAGGTTGTGGCGGCGGGTCAGCTCATAAGACTTATTGACATCCTTCTGGATCTCCAGACAGGGCTGTGCAACACCGGGGGTATAGGCCAGGGACAGGTCGTCCTTGGTCTTACAGGGAACGGTGGCGATCACTTCGATCTTACCGCCCCACTCGGCGTGCTTCTTCAGGGATTCTTTTGCGTAATCCATTGGTATCTCCTCCTGTTGTTTTATATTTCGCATTAAATTATATCACAGGAAAATCCTGCTTGCAATATACAAAAGAATAAAATTGTATCGATTGGTCAGCTGATCCGCTTGGCAACAATC
>JAZNHQ010000101.1:0-2552 GCA_045577035.1 Faecousia sp.
CACAAGTTGTGCCTGTGTGGGACTCAATCCGCGCAGGCCACCTGCCGGATCGCTGTTGCCCGAAGCATGAAGTGTTTCGCCGGTTTCCGTGTTCCATACATGGAGTTTGTTGCGAACAGCAAATATCGGTTCTGCTTGCTCTGAAACATCAAAGTGTACTTGCATTTCCGGCCAGAGCAGTGTTGGTTCAACAGGTCTTTCGGCATCAAAGTCCAAATGACCTTTGATAGTATCCCAGTCCAGCTCGGAACGCAGATAATAGTATTCTGGGCTGCCGCCGTTACGGAAGCGGAACACTTCGATCATTCGGTCATAGATCGATATCTCCATGAGTTTGTGGGCATCGATTTGCAGGGAAAGTCTCTGTCCACCAATATTGTGGATCTCATTCGCACTGCTGAGTTTCTCAACTTCAAGGGCCGCAAGATAGGAAAATAGTTCTTCGCCCTCCCATGCAAATACCTCATTAAGGCGGGTGCCGCCCTCCGGCTGATAGTAAACATCGGTGATATCGGCGGCGGTACGATATTCAGTAATCAACTCGGCAACAGTCCCTCTATCGCTGCTGACAGCGATTACGCCATGGGACATCACGCAGAGGAACATGGCGATGGAAAGTAAAATCGTTCCGGGCCAGCGCCTGCGGGCGGTCACAACATTCTTCAGGCGGTAACGCATGGTCTCCGCCGCAGCGGACAGGCAGGTTGTAAACCCTCTGGAGCTGCCTGCCGTATCCAGAAGGAGTTCCGCATACTGGCGGCGCTGGTGTTCGTCCATGTTCTCCAAAACAATTTCATCGCAGGAAAGCTCCAAATCATCGCTGGCCTTGCGGGTGGCTACCCAAATCAGAGGATTGAACCAGCAGAGGGCCTGACAAAAGGCGAAGAAGATTTTGTTATTGACGTCGCCGCGCCGGATGTGGTGGATCTCGTGTTGGAAGATAAACTGCAGCTCCTGTTGTGTGAACTCCCTGTTCGGCAAAACTGTTACCCTGGTCCGTTTCATTGTTCCCATGGAGAGCGGGACAGTCACTGCGGCGCTTTTCACCAGTCGGACGGGACGATAGTATTCCAGCTGCTTCAGTTCCTGGTCGAAGAGTGCCAGTATTTCCGGATCTCTGACAGGTATGGAGGCAGACATGACTCTATACCGGAAGATGTAGTGGGAGATAAATTTCCCAACGAATACAACAACAAAGCCGATGACCCAGGCCAGAAACAGGATGTCAAGTATATGCGAAGGGATATAGATTACAAAAGATGGCACGGGTGTATTCTGAATCAAAATATGTGCCTGCCAGAACATGAACACAGGAAGTATCCACATGGTGGCGCAGGCGCGGGCGCTGAAATACCTTCGGAAAATAGGCAGCAGGAAAATGAGCAGAAGAAAGTATACGCTGATTACGATCATCACATCCAAGGACAGAGACAGAAACCGTTCCACACCATCCATGCCGTACATCGCACCGAGCATGACTAAAATGATCAGCAGAAGCAATGGGAGAAAGGATGGGTCCAGCCAGACCATGGTTTCTTTTGTCCTTGGCTTATCGCCACCTAAGATAGATTCCGGCATCGGATCGCCATGTTCCCATTTCCACGAGCGGTGAAACGTATAGGCGACAAATCCCGCAAGAAAGAGTCCCCAAAACGCACGAAGGATAATCATAGGGTCCCCCTTTCCAGCATATCACGAAGCTCGGCCAGTTCCTCCTTTGTCAAGCCGCTATTGCACAGAGCTGCGGCAAATGTCGGTATGCTGCCTCCGCAGAGTTGGTCAAGGAATCGCCGACTCTGGGCTGCGAGATAGTCATCCTGGCTTATGTTAGGAGTATAGTATTTCTTTCGGCGCCGCAACTCCACACTTAAAAATCCTTTATCCGTTAAACGACTCAGAAAGGTTAAAAGCGTAGTTTCGGCAATCGGGTGGTCATCGCCCATCTTCTCCCGAATCTCATCCTTTGACGCTGGCGGCGTACACGCCCACACTGCCTGCATTACCTCCAGTTCGGAATCTGGCAGTCGTTTGATTGATCCGCTCATAATGTCACCTCCGCTACAAATGTAGTTCTAAATTAATTCTACATTTGAGGCGGGAAAATGTCAATAGGATTGAAACGCATTCTATGAACACTTTGTAAAAATCTCCCCCTTTGCATTGACAAAACACTCTACACAATGTAGAGTATAAATAGCTCTACATCATGTAGAGCTAAAAGGAGGCGTTATGTATGAGCAAGATGGGTTCGCTGGAGTCTCGCTTTGCGGATATTATTTGGAACAATGAGCCGCTGGCCTCACGTCAGCTGGTCAAGATGGCAGAACAGGAGCTGGGCTGGAAGTCCACCACCTCCTATACCGTCCTGAAACGGCTTTGTGAACGGGGTATCTTCCAAAACCAAAACAGCACTGTCACCTCGCTGATCTCCAGAGAGGAGTTCTACGCCGAGCAGAGCGACCGCTTTGTGAAGGAGACCTTCGACGGTTCGCTGCCCGCATTCCTGGCGGCATTTGGAGCAAGAAATAAGTTTTCCGACAAGGAAGTGGATG
>JAZNHQ010000102.1:0-17502 GCA_045577035.1 Faecousia sp.
AAAATTCCCGGAATGCTGACGCATTTCGGGAATTTTTTGTGCGATATTGCAGGAAAGGGGTCGTTCAAAACCGGTTTATCACTATGGTGCACCGGCCTTGAGGGTGATCTTATTTTGAGGGTTATGCGTAATTCGTAATATTGGAAATATCCCAATCCAGCTCATAGCCGCTGAGCATTTCCTGTACGGCCTTGATCTGTTCTGCGCTGTACAGATCAATATTGGCATTCACAGACTCAACCATATCCTTCAGGGTCGTGGTGTACTCTGCACTTTCGATGACAGTGCCATCGGTCAGAATCAGGATCACCTTAGCATTCAGATTCGTCTCGCCAAAGTTTTCAACATCATAGTTCTTCAGCAGCAGGCTCAGCTCCTGATTAGATACAAAGCCTTCCTTTGTGCGGGTGATCGCGTTGCAGCCCTCCAGCTGCAAGCTGTAGCCATAGGAAGCTACCTGACCCTTAATGGCATCACTGCCCATAAACAGAGCCTTGTAACCCACACCGTTTGCAGCAGGTCTCAAAGTAGTCTTTGTCATACCCATGTAGAAGCGGTTGAAGCTATAGCTGCCGTCTTCTGCCTAAACTGCCATGTAGCGGCGGATTTCACCGGTCAGTTCAGTCTTGAATTCCTTCACAGGTGTCACACCGCAGTTGAAGCTGCCAGTGGCAACAGCATATTTATCTGTGGTGGAATCCATGCCGTAGACCTTGAAGTCGCCTGCAGTGATCGTACCGTTCAGGCTGTAGCCGTTCAGATCGATGTACAGATCCTTGCTCAGAGTTGTCTCGGTAGTTGCGGACTCAGCAAGCTTAATGTAACTGGTTTCGTCGCAAGCTGTCATGGCCTCTTCCAGCGTATCGAAGCCCTGAATAAAGATTTCGCCGGTGTAGATGGCAAATACAGGTCTCTCGGGCGGGAAGTTATCTGCAGGATCGTCTGCCAGTTCGTTGGTATTGCCATAGAACTTATCGTAGGCTGCAGGAGTGATAAAGTACAGATATGCACCGCCGGTGCTGCCGGTACGGCATCTTGCGGTAATATCCTCGGACACATCAAATCCATAGCCATCATAACTTCTGGAGTAGGTCATGCCCTCACTCAGATACAAGCTGACAGTGCCGGTTACATCGCCATTGTAGCTGCCGCCGCCCAGACGACGAGTAATCTCACCGCCCAGGATCTGAACGGTCACATTGCCGGTCACATTTGCGGTTTCTGCGCCACCGTATACCTGCTCGATGTAGCCGCCGGTCATAACCACATTGGTGTTACCCACGGAAGAACCGGAAGCACCGGCGCCGTAGATGGCCACGGCCTTACCACCGGTGACGGTAATATTGGTTTCATTGGTCACAGAAACGCCATTCTTGCCGCCTGCATAGACCATGCGGGCAACTGCGTTGCCTTCAAAAGTAACCTCAGTCTTGTTGACGATGGCATCATAAGAGCCGCCGAAGATGTCAATACCGCTGTCGTGATCCAGGACAGTGGATTCGCCCCAGCCCTGGTTTACATTGCCGCCCACGGTCAGCTTTGCGGTGCCGGAAATATCGCTCCAGTAGCCGCCGCCGTAGATCACATTGTAATCACCAGTATAGATGTACATTTCGGTGTTGGCAACATCTGCGTTGTAGTTACCGCCGTACAGGCTGATATGATTCTGAACGGTAACATTCTCGTTGATGGTCAGATAGTAGCCGTTGGCAAACAGATGACCGTCTTCCATAAAGTTCAGGGTTACAGTGTCAAAGATAATGCCGCTGTTCATCCAAACCTTTTCAAAAGCGGACAGATCCAAAGTGCCGCCGGTAATGGTCACAGTACCATTAAACTTAGGCAGACCCTTGGTGCCGGGAACGGTGCCAACCAGGTGGATGGTGCCGCCGTCGTTGATCCGCTCAAAGGCCTTTGCCAGAGTTGCCACAGGAGCAGCCTCAGTACCGGCATAAATATCCTTACCGTTTACGGCATCCACATAGATCTCGTCAACCTTAGCGATCAGGCTCAGCGGATCGATCTGCGTTTCAGCCAAGGTAATGCCGCCGGACACGGACAGTGCGCCCATGTCACACCAGTCTGCAGAACAGGTACCCAAATCGCCGATGATACCGGAGACGGTCAGCACATGGGTGCCCTCGGTCAGGTATACGGACAGGTTCTGTGCGTTCCACTTCAGTACGGAATAGCCCCACTCAGCGGGATACCAGTTCACCTGGTCGTCCACAGCCAGCATAATGTGGCCGGTACGCTGCTTGGTGTAATCCTTGTAACAACGGATGTAGGTCTGCAGATCGTAGAAGCCGTCAGCAGGAACCTCCACAGTATAGGAGAAGTAACCCAGCTTGGCCAGCTCATAGATATTAAAGTTATCCACAGTGATTCCGTTGTTGCTCACAGAGGAATCGCCCTGGTAGCCGCCCAAGACAGAGGTGTACCATTCTCCATAGGTGGCCGGATCAATACTGGTATCGCCGGGGTTGGTGAATTTGTTGTAGTAAGTAGCCTCACCGGACTGCAGGTGCGTCCAGTCAGCCTCTACAGGAGTAACCTTTGCTGCACCGGTCACATCCACATAGTCGATGTTGACCCAGTTGGTGTACAGACTATCGGACACGGTCTCAGAAACCATGGTGATAAAGCGGATCACATGGCGACCTTCTGTCAGATGGACAGTTGCCTGACCCAGGCTCCACTTGCTATTGTCGGGATGTGCGCTCATATAAGAAGTCTTGGTATAAGCTGCATCGTCCACGCCAACAACCATGTAGTAATCGTTGATCGTGCCGGTCTTAAAGCCTGCACGGTATGCCACATCCAGGGTGTAATCGCCCTCAGCAGGCACATCCACCACAAAGGACATCATGGGGTTCTCGGTCTTCTTCAGCTCTGTGCCGCCGGTCAAAGCCTCATAGGAGAGCATATTCGCAACGGTACCGGGCTGCACGCCGCCAACGGCATTGTTGGTTGCGCCTGCTTCGATGGCAGTATAACGCCAGTAGACGCTGTGAGTCTCCGCTTCCAGGCGGGAGGTAGCAACACCGGAAATAGCCAAAGCCACTTCCTCACCGATCACAATATGACCCTCTCTGGTGGGATGGTCATAGACACCGGGGCAGTTAAAGCGGTAGTAGGCATAGAAGTCATAGCTGCCTGCTTCCTCTGCCTCAACATAAATACTCACACCGGTGGTGGTAGCCTTGTCCAGGCGACCCTCCTGCAGCTGCGCCAGGGTGTAGTTAGTAGCTGCGCTGCCGCCGCCCATAGCACACTTGGACTGATATGCGCCATAATTAGCGTTGTTGTAGTCACGGTAGGTGTTGTTATGACCGGTCTCCACATTGGGCAGGTTGTGGGTAACCGCATAGCCCTGCTCCACATACTCCGCTTCTGCGTACCACCATTCCATCTTGGGATTGGACTGGATCACAGACTGAACAAGGCCGCCATGGAGCACCAGCTCTGCATAGTCACACCAGTCGGAGTTGTTGGCGGTTTCCGCGGAGGTGCGGTTGGCAGGTGCGGTAATAGACAGCACATGGTCGCCCTCAGTCAGGTACACGGAAATATCAATGTATCCCTTATTGCGGTTTACGCCCTTGGCGTTTGCGGCCTGATTAAACACAAACTCTCTTGCCTGCGCTGCACCGTCCACCAGGAAACCGATAGCTTTGGCATCGTCATTTGCAGTCATGCTGTTGAAGGAAACGGTAATGTCATAATAGCCGTCCTCGGGAGCATTGACCGTATAAGCGAAGCTGCGAAGCTTATCGGCATTTGCGGCACTCATATCCGCAATAGCCAGGGTTTTGGAACCCAAGCCACCCCAGTTGCCGCCACCGATGGAGCCGCCGGCATTCTTGGTGGTATAACCATAGGTATAGGGTGCATCACCGGCATACAGGGTCTGTACATTCACAGAGGCCTGCTCTACCGCATAAGCACCGGTAATATCCAGGTAGTCAACATTGGCCCACTTGACATCCTGCTCATAAGTCAAGGGAGTGACAAAAATCACATTGCGGCCTTCCACAAGCTGCACTTCTACAGCATCGGTATCCTCGTAAACACCGGCCGTGCCAACCGCGCCGTAATAAGCCTTGTAAGCAACCGTTGCGGAGGGGTCTTCGATCTTGCGGGAGGGGTTGACCAGGATGGCCGCATAGGCATTGTCATTTGCCGTGTTCAAGCGGAACAAGCCAGCCGTTTTCAGCTTATAGGTGCCAGCTGCAGGTGCATCCACATAGAACACCACATAAGGATCGTTGGACTTATCAATAAAGCCATTTACCAGATCCTCCGTACTGTCGGCATCGTCCCAGCTGGGATAGGTAGGTGTGCCGGGCGCACCACCGACCATGGTGCCGGATGCATTTTCATTGGCCGAAGCGGGATCAGCATAGATATTCCATGCCGCATTTTCAGCCTCGATACGTACTGTCTGCTCCACAGATGTGGCCTGTGTTGCTGTTTCTGTTTCCGCAAACACGGATACGACCGGGAAACAGGACAGCACCATGCCCAGGCACAGCACCATTGAAAGCAATCGCTTCAGTTTCATTGGGTTTCCTCCTTTTTAATAAACGGTTTATCCGTTCAATTACTTGTTATAGACAAAGGTAAAGTCCTCCCAGGGGATATTGACTTCCTTCTTCTGGCAAATGATCTCATCCACATGCATCAGCAGGGGGAAATCCTTGGCATCCAGCACGCCCTTGGCAGCCGCCACCTTAATGGCACGGGCAACACGCTCTGCAACCACCAGAGATTCCAGGGTCACGCCGTTCAGTTCCTGCTTTGCCTCGTCAATATTCAAACCTCTGCCCAGCAGAATGCCCATCAAACGAGTACGACCACGGTAAACGGTAACATACAGGTCACCGTAACCTACAGTCATGTTTTCCAAAGTGGCAGCACCCTGGTATGCCAGCAGCTTGTACATTTCCTTAACAGCCTGGCCGAAAATAGCAGCCTGGGAGTTAAAGTGCAGCACGCTGTCAATGCCGAATTCCTTCTGATTCAGACCAATGGTCAGAGCAATACCCAGAGCATAGCCGTTCTTCAGTGCAACAGCGCTTTCAATACCCACCACATCTGTGGACAGGCTGATATGGTAGTAGGAGGTGGCCATGATCTTCTTCATTTTTTCCAGGATAGTCAGATCCTTGCCGCAGAAAGCAACCTCGGTCTGATCGTGTGCCACCAGCTCATAGCTGGTGCAGGGGCAGCCAATGGCGTTGATGGACAGCTTGTGGCCAATCTTCTCCATCTTGGCTTCCCACACATCGGGATAGGTCAGCAGCTTGCCGTCAGCGGTATCTACCAGACCCTTGGTCACGCTCAGCACGGGGATCTCGGAGGGGATCTTGGGCAGGATCTCATCGCCAAACCAATCCACGCCGAAGCTGGACACACCGCCGATGATCATATCGGCACCGGCAATGGCGGTTTCCACCTCTTCGATCTGATAATACTTCATGCCTTCGGGAAAAGCCTTTTCAAACTTGGGATGCTGATTGGTCTTGATGCAGGCTTCGATGATCTCACGATCCAGGTGGGTGCCTACCAAGCGAACCTCATTGCCGTTTTCGCGGGCGGGAAATGCCAGTGCAGAACCCATCATACCTGCACCGATAATTGTAACAATTGCCATTTTGATTACTTCCTTTCAATCTTATTGTATAGGAGCGGCATGGAAATACCGCCTTGTACACTTCTTCCAACAAACATATGGTGGACACTTTGTAATACGATCCATTATGCATGACAGCCGTGTTTACGCAGCCAAAACAGGATCTCATCAGGGTTATTGCAGGTGATCAGATAAGAGCCCTTTTCAATGGCCTCCAAAACCAGCTCCTCGGTCTTCACACCGGCACCGGACCAGGGCTGCACACCAGCGGCCAGCATTTGATCATACTCGGCCTTGGGTGCCATGCACTTGCCTTCTTCGGTTTGGAACATACAGCAGCAGTAAGCATAGGAATAGGGATCTATGGTGCATTCACCCAGCAAATGCTGCGGGAAATACACATGCTGACGGTATTTTTTACCGTACTTCTGATAGATGTACTCATGAAGCTTGCCGTTCCAGGTATTGATGACTACCCGATCTGTAAAGCCATAATCGTCAATGATCTTCAGCACCCGGTCGCAGACATCATAAGCAATGGCATCTCTACCATCAATTGGATATTCCTTCAGCTCCACATCCAGGGTTATGGTCGGATTATCCTTTATCCAATCCATAAATTCTATCAAGGTCGGAATCCTGCAACCGGCAAATTCCTCACCCTTATGGCTTCCGGCATCCAATGCCTTCAGTTCTGCAAGGGTGAAATCCCGCACCAGACCGGTACCGTTGGTGGTACGGTCTACGGTGGCATCGTGGATGATGACCAACTCATTATCCTTGGTCACACGAACATCAAATTCCAGCTGATCTACACCAATGGCTTCTGCCGCCTTGAAGGATTCCATGGTATTTTCCGGATATTTGGCAGGCCAACCACGGTGGGCCGCCACATAAATGTTTTTAGGGTTTAATGTCCAATAATTCATAGTTCTACCTTTAATCAATTTTTAAGATCACATTTAGAATCATCGCATAATATTCTCTCTTTTGCTTACGGGAAGGGACAGCGGGCTGTCCCCTCCCCTTTAATCATGTTTCCTCATCGCCCAGGATAAAGGGCAGAGTCACATCGTAGCCCTTATTATTGTAATAACGCACCTTGGCTACACAGGTCATATCCGCCGTAATACTACTGCTGCGACCGGTCAGATCCACGGTCTTGACCAGTACATCATCCAAATACAGATGGCAGTTAGTACCCTCACGAACCATCTTGAATTGGATCCCCTCGCCGCGAACCTTGGCATACTGATCCGCATTCAAGGTATAGTGAGTAGCCCAATTCGCAACAGAGTCACCCATGGACTGCAGGGTATATCGGTCATTATTCTTGTCGTAGATCAAGCGGATGGAAATGTACTTTTTATTAGCAAAATACAGCTGACCCACCACCGCATATTCATGGGTGTTGCCGCCGGCATAGTCCTTAACCGTCAGCGTCAGCGCATTGCGGTTGCCCTTAGCCTCCATCCAGCCGGCACCGTTATGATCCTTGCCGATATGCAGAACGCCCTGATTCTGATTGATCAGATTCCAGGGGTTATTGGCAAAGTCCAGGAATACACCTGTGTAAACTGGGTACTGACCGTATAGCTGGCTTCGGATGCTGTAAAGCTGTAGGTGCCGTCGGCATTGGGAAGCACGATCTGGCCATTGATATTCAGGCCGTTGTGGTAATAGCCATCTTCACCGCTGACGGTCAGTGTCACCGTTTCACCAATGTGATAGGTCGTCTTGTCGGCGGTAATGGTACCATGATCGCAGGCTGTGACCGTGACAGTGCCAGTCTGCTGGGGATTGCCCAGCGCATAGGGCAGGGTCACAGCATAGCCCTTATTATTGTAGTAGCGCACCTTTGCTACGCAGGTCATAGCTGCGGTAATGCCGCTGCTGCGACCGGTCAGATCCACGGTTTTGACCAGCACATCGTCCAAATACAGATGGCAGCTTGTGCCGACCCGCTGCATGGTAAAGCGGATACCCTCACCCCGTACCTTGGCATACTGCTCAGCGCTCAAGGTGTGGTGGGTTGCCCAGTTTGCAACAGAGTCGCCCATGGACTGCAGGGTGTAGCGGTCATTATTCTTGTCGTAGATCAAACGGATGGAGATATACTTGCCGTTTGCAAAATACAGCTGTCCAACCACCGCATATTCATGGACACTGCCACCGGCAAAGTCCCGAACTGTCAAGGTCAGTTCATTGTAGTTACCTTCCGTCTGCATCCAAGCAGCGCCATTCTGATTTTTGCTTACATGAAGCACGCCCTGGTTTTGATTGATCAAATTCCAGGTCTGATCCTTATCTGCCAGGAACACGCCCTTAGCAAAGACGGCACTAATTTGATAGCTGTCCTGCTGGGCGGTAAAGCTGTAGCTGCCGTCAGCATCCGTTACGACGCTCTGACCGTTGACCTGCAGGTCGGTATAGTAGAAACCGCTGTCGCCCTGCAAATGCAGAATAACCTGGTCGTCTGCAATATACTGCTTCTGATCGGTGGTCACCGTACCATTGGCGATCTCAGCCACGGTTACTTCTACGGTTTTCACCTCTGTTTCCAGGCTATAAGGCACAGACACATCCTTGCCCTGGTTGCCATAGAAACGAAGCTGGATATTGGTGGGCTGCTGCTCCACATTACTGGGATTACCATCCTTATTCACAAACAGATCAAACTCATAGGCATGCTGGCCATCCAGGTAAATATCTACCCATGCACCCTTGCGTACCACGCGCATGCTTAGGCCATCTTCGCTTTGCAGCTTTGCTACCTGCTGATCGCTGAGCCGGAAGCCCTTGACCTGGTACCAGTTCAGAATGGAGCCGCCCATATTTTGCAGCTCATACACCGTAGGCTCGTCATCAGTGGCCTTGGCATTGGTCAGCGTAAAGGTCACATACTCGCCGTTAGCAAAGGCAAATCGTACCGCTGCACGGTAGTTGCCTGCTGCAGTATCCTGGTCACGCAGCGTCAGCTGCAGATCCACATCATCATAATCGGCACTGTAGGTTTCCAGCCAACCGGAATCGCCGTCCGATGCCGGGATTTTTATCAGATCTGAGGTCTGAGAAGACAGATCCCACTCTTGATTTTTGGGATTCCAAACGCGAACTCTCTTGCTTAGGGCTTCCACAGTATGTGTAGCTGCAGTTGCGGTAAAGCTGTAGCTATCCGGGGAGGTCAGCTCCACGGGATTTCCGTCAATGCTCACGCTGACAAGCTCACAGCCGCCGTCCATAGGCTTGATCACCACCGTTTCACCGATGATGTGATTGCTCCCCTGGATCACTGCCTGGCTGCCCTGCGCAAGCACGATCTGGGAGGTCTTCACCGTACCGCCCAAAACAAAGGGAACCTTGGTCGTAACGCCTTCATTGCCGTAAATACGAACGCCGATCTTAGCATTCTTGTCAGCAATATTGGTGTCGTTACCCTCCAAATCCTTGGAAAGATCAATAGCGCACACCTGAACATTGTCCAGGTAGATATTGGCCTGGGAGCCTACTACCGCCACACGGAACTGCATGCCCTCCTGGCTTTGGAGCTTGGCGATCTGCTCACTGCTCAGACGGTATTTGGTAGCCCAGTTTTTAATAATGCTGTTGGCCTCAAGCACCTGCACCTTATAGGTGCCCAGCTCGCCGGTGTCCGCATTGGTCAGACCAATACGGAAGGTTTGGCCGTTACTGAACGCAAAATGTACGGCTACCTTGAAGTTATTGGCAGCAGGCGTTCTGTCAGATACGGTCAAGGTGATCTGACGGTATGCTTGATTATAGGTATTTGTCCAATCCGTATCCGCAGTACCTGCCGGGTTGGTCAGATAGCCGCTAAACATACCGGACACATCCCACTTCCCTGTCTTCTGGAACACAGCCTTGGAAAGATCCACGGAAGTACTGGAAGAAATGGAGTAAGGGATCTGCATAATATTGCGGTTTGCGATCCAGGACTCAAAGCCCAGCTGTGCTGTACAGGAGGCGTACTCGTTTGCCAATTTCTCAATTGCAATCAGTGTGCCGTCCAGCCAAATGCCTGCATACTGTCCTTGACGGGTCAAGGTCAGTTCAATACCCTCTTGGGAGCAATACTGGGCTACCTGGGATGCGTTCATTTCGCAAATGCCCTTCCAGCCGAACACAGAGCCGTCGCCGGAATGCTTGGCGTACTGTACGATATATTTTCCGTTTTCATGCAGCAGGTCCATATGCCAGTACTTGCCGTTACTGAACAAAATACGCATACCGCTGCGCTGTTGGTAAAAATAGTCTGTGTCAGCCTCCTTGGCAAGCTCCGTATCATAACGGAACTTTGCACGGAAGGTGAAGCTATTATAGGATTGATTGGTCAGCAGATATCCGGATCCGCCGAATTTACTGAGGATACCCTCGTTCTGCTGATCCAGCACCCAGCAGGTGCCCTTCTCTGCAAAGAATGTATCATACTTCAGGGTGATAACTGTTTCCAGATCTTGATTCAAGTAAATGCTGCGCTGAACAGTAGGATATCCTTCCTTTTCCGCAGTCACGGTGTAATAACCTTGCTGCAGATCCGTCAGCATAAACTTACCATTCGCATCTATTTCCACAGGCTTTTCGCCGGTGGGGCCCTTATAGGACACAACTACACCTGTAAGTGTGTCGCCGCCGGGCTTTTGGAGCATAATCGATCCGGACAGTGTCTTATTACCAGCGGTAACGCTCTGTGCCTGGGCGCTGATGACCATACCTTGGTTGCCGCTGCGCACAGCCAGTGTAGCAGCACCATCCTGGGTAAAATTGACCTGCTGGATCATTTCTTTACCATCCACCAACACGGATGTCAGTGCATAGCCGCTTTCCGGGGTCACTGTAACAGTATTCTGCACACCGGGAATTACATAAGGATCCGCAGCAATGGTACAATGCTCCGCTTGATCAGCCGTTACCGGCACTGTACCGATGACACCGCTGCCGTCAAAGCGGAAATACTGGCCAACATCTCCGAAGCCTGCGCCTTGCTGCTGGGCAAAGAAGTACCAGTATCTGTCCACACTGGTATCCGTGCCGAGCAGGTTATAGGAGGTAATGTGCGCCGGGTCTACATACACAAAGCCATTTTGCATTTCCTGGGCATCCAGACCCAGGCGGGTCATATATTCCCAGGGAACAAACAGCTCAAGGCTGTAGCCGTAGCACTCCGGCGTATTGACATCGCCACCCTTTGTTGTGGCGCCCAAATGTGCCATGATGTCATCGGTGGTGGCCACATTCACATAGCCGCCCTTGCCGTTACTTTTCTTGAACATCATGTCACCGGTGGGCAGCATATCCACCTCAAAATAGCTGTTCTGCTTCAAAGATGTGACAGACGAGGGAGCAAAATACATCTCGATACAGCTGTTTAAGTAGGAAGCACGGTCAAGATTCACATAAATGGGTACGGACTCCGTCACATCGTAGACAAAGTACATGCCCTTTTCGCCAAAGTAGCTGGTCATGGCAATATCTACATTGTTTCCGCCCTCGTCATTGTGCAGATAAAGCCATTGATTGTTTTGATATTGTGTTTCATCCAAGACACCGTCTATGACCATACCCGCATCGGTATCAGCCTTGGATTCGTCTGGATTGACATAGCTATACTCTTCTTCTGTGAGAATCTCCTGGATCTTACCCTCGCTGGAGCATCCAAAAGCACACAGACAAATCATGATTGTTAGCGTAAGAATCAGCACAAGCCTCGTTGGGGTCGTCTTGCTTATCATATTCACAGTAACCCCTCCTTACTTTCCGAGAATCCGGATTTCAGAAATACCTACGGATTCCTGTCCTTCCGGAATTTCCACGGTGATTCTGATGGATTTCACATTCAACTCGTTGAACTCTGCGTAGGCTGCCGCGCCAGGTGTCACATAATAAACAGAGCCGTCGTAGTCATTGGTCTGCCGGAATTCAGAGCTGAATTCAATATCCTTGATGAAACGAACCACTTCCTTGCCGTCCTCTTCGCAGACCAGTTCTACCCTGGCAATGTGGGTAAATGCACTGGTTTCCAGTTTGGAATTATAGACCATAACCGCACAAACCGTTCTGGCCTCATCAAAGTCGAAGGTAAAGGTTGTAGTCTTTGTAATGGTCGTTTCTTGGATATAAGTGGCAAAATCGGGGTGGGCGTACTTATAGATGGACAGCATGCCATCATTGAGGTATGCGGCATCCTTGCTGCCGGACACCTTTGCCTCGTCGGCAATATTCACATACTGCGCAAAGGCTTCAATTCTGGGCTGCACAGAGCAGGTAGGCCCATTGGAATACAGCACATCCAGGTCGTTGCCATCCTTGTCCTTGATGGTGATCCACTTCACCTCATCAATGGCAGGATTACGGGCAGCGCCGGCGGCAATAAAATCATCATGGCGGTGATAGACCATGTACAGTCGATCACCCACGGATACAAAGCTGTGGTGGCCGGTACCGGAGATCTCCTGACTGCCGGAGGTGCCGCCGGACATGACAACACCGCCCTCTGCTTCGGTCAGCTTTCGGTAGGGGCCAAAAATGTTATCGGAAACAGCCTGCGCCACCTGATAAGAGCTATCATTATAGTCGCCTACGGAGAAGGTCAGATAATACTTTCCGTTGTGCTTCAGCACGGCAGGGCCTTCGTTGATGGTCACATCCATCAGCTCATAGGAAACAAAGTCCACATACTCACCATTCTGCGCTGCCTGCCAGTCAGCCACAGAATAGTAGCCGTGGTAGGTCAGAACAGTGGCGGTGGACCAGTCGGGCTTCAGCCAGTTGTCCATCTTGACAACACAAAGGCGGTCAGAGCCTGTACTATCCACCCAGAACAAGTACTTTGTACCGTCCTCGTCCACATAGGGATGGGGGTCAATACCGCCTTCATAGCCACCATTACCGTTACCACGGTTGCCGCCAATGGCATCGGCAAAAGCTTTATATTCCGCAGGATCGAACAGCAGGTACTTGGCATAGTAATGAGGATAGGCATCCACATACTCACCGTCGTCGCCTTTCATGCCGGGCTTTTCGTTGTAAGTATGGACATTCCCCTCCCCGCAGCTTGCCGAATCCTTAAAGTTGACCAGCTGGAAATCCCGGTCAGGATACTGGGAAACTGCCACCATCATCAGCTGATAGCCGTCGCCTGACCCTACACCTTCACCAGGCTGCACCGTGGTATCGGATGCAGGAGATGCGCTAAAGAACATATAGTAGCACTGCTCATCCGCATCGTAAATCACTTCCGGAGCCCAGATCTGATCATAGGTGACCCGACGATACTCGGTTTGGGCACCTGTCTCGGAAAAGTCCAAATTGTCCAGCGTATTGCCCACGGGCTCCCAATCCATCAGATTTTTGGATCGGTAGCAAAACAGAGAGCCTTCTGTGCCGTACATGTAGTAATATCCGTCAACGGCGGTATTATCCATCACGAAGGGGTCGGGGCAACCTGCCTGCTTGTCGTTACGGTAGAAGAGATTTTTATTGTAATCGGATTTGGTCTGTCCCTCTTTCAGCTGACCCTGGTAGCTGGGTACTTCGTACTGCACCTGGGAGGAATCCTCCCCGGTGCAGGCAGTTAAGAATGTACACAGCATCACCATTGTCAACACAAGAGACACGACCTGCTTCATTTTTGCTTGCATATTACACCTCCCGGTGTCAGTGGTATTATTCCTTGACGCTGCCGGCGGACACGCCCTCGATGAAGTATTTCTGCACCAGGCAGTAAATGAGGATCAGCGGCAGCATGCCCAAAATGGCTGCGGCGCAGTAAATGCTCTCGCTGCCAGCTGTGGGGAACAAGCTGCGGATCTCACTTAAGTAAAGCTGCAGCGTCACATAGTTGGGCTGATTCTGCAAATACAGCATGGGGCCCAGGTAGCTGTTATAGCCGGCTACGAAGCCGAAGATGAACTGGGCAATAAATGCAGGCTTTGCCAGAGGGAACATGATCTTAAAGAAGCACTTAAAGAAGCCTGCGCCGTCCAGGGTTGCCGCTTCGATCAGAGAATTGGGGATGCCGTCGAAGAACAACCGCAGGAAGAACATGGTACCAATGGAGCCGAACATGCCCGGAATCAACAGGGGCAGGTAGCCGATCTCACCGGTCCAGCCAATGGCGGAATAAAACACATAGGAAATAACGCCAAAGGCACCCAGAGGGATGGAACGGATAATAACGGAGATCTTAAACAGCCGCTCCTTGAAGGGGAAATTCATTTTGGAGAAGGCGTAGGCGGAGAAGCCTGCCATCACCAAGCCGATCAGCAAAGGCACCAGGGTCAGCCACATGGTGTTGATAAAACCAAGCACCAGGCCGGGCATACCCGTAAGGTCAATATAGCTGTCGAAGGTAAAAATGGTCTTATAGGCGTCCAGGGTAAAGTTGTCAGACCACCATACAAAGTCCTTGCTGGTTGCCAGCTCCTGGGAAGGAACAAAGGAGGTCAACAGGATGGTCATAATGGGGAAAAACAGGAAGACCGTGTACAGGATCAGAACGGCAAAAATCAAGATTTTGCCCAGAGATAGTTTCTTCATATGCCTTCCCCTCCTTTACTCTGCGCTCTTTTCGCGCATCCGGAACAGGAACACAGACGCAATACCTGTTACCAGGAAGATCAGCCAGCTGATGACGCAGGCGCAGGATACCATGTAGCTGACGCCGTTCACATCGGTAGTTGTAGAGTTCTGTATTAAGAAGTACACCAACCGGATCAGTGTCAGACCCATGGAATTGTTGCCGCCCGGGACACCCCAGGCATTGGGTATGATCAGCGCTGCCAGGTCATAGGTCAGCAGGCCTGCCACCACACCTGCCTGCAGCAGGAAGAAGGTGGTGGGTGCGATACCGGGCAGAGTTACATTTCTAAACTTCTGCCATACACTGGCGCCGTCAATATCCGCGGCCTCGTACAGAGAGTTATTGATATTGGCAAAGGCTGCCTTATACATGACGATACCGTAGCCGGGAGCCTGCCAGATGATGGCAAGGATAATACACCAGGTAATGGTGTTGGGATCTTCCAGCCACTTGATATTGGTACCCAGAATACTGTTCAGAATACCGCCGTCCCAATCCAGGATCCAACGCCACATCAGCGACACCGCAACGGTGGAGCAGATGTAGGGAACGAAGAACAGGATCTGGAAGATCCTTGCTCCCTTGGGCTTTTCCCGCAGGAGCGTGGCGATGAACAGTGCTATTCCCAGGGTCACCAGCTGGGTGGAAGCGATCCACAGGGTAATGACCACGGCCTTATAGAAATACTTAGCCAGGTCAAAATAGAACAGTTCATAGGCGTGGTTGGGAATAAACACGGACTTAAAGCCCTCAAAGTTATTCCACTGGATCTTGGTCAGATCGTAAAGATCCACATTGCAGAACATTCCGATAAAGGAGATCAGCAGTGTAAATCCGTTAAAGATCAGAAAGCCCAACAGCGGAACGCAGGCAACCACCATGGCGAAGATCTGTTCTTTGCGCCATTTGTGTTTCCTGGTTTGCAGGGTCTCAGATGTTTTTTTCTTCAAGCTCATGGGTTATCTCCCCATAATACGCAGGCGCATACCCTTCAGACCGGTATTTGCCGCATCCTGTTTCTTCTCGATAAACTCAGCCAGGGTCATCTTACCCTCACGGACATCGCTGTTGAAGGCCTGGGACCACTCAGTGATCCAGGTCAAGGATGTAAAGTATGTATAGTCACCGATATCGGCTTCCTGTGCGATGTAGGGACCTGCCCACATGCCGGACAGCAGACGGTCGGAAGAATCGGCATACTCGCCCAGGCCGTAAGCGGTCTGGTTGGGAACAAGCTTGTTGCCCTTGGCCAGGATGGCCTGACCCTCGGGGCCTGCTGCCCATGTCACGTACTTCATGGCCTCGTCATAGTTCTTGCCCTTGGTGTTGGCGGGCAGGAAGAAGCCGGAGCCTCTGCTGGCGGTAGCGGCTTCGCCCACAATGGGTGTACCGTTTTCTGTATGCAGCTCACCGGTATACACTTCGCCGTCATAGGTCTCGCCGATGACCTTCAGATACTCCACGCCGTCCTTTTCGTAGGTGCTACCAACCACATACTCACGGTACTGAGCGGGAACGGCCATGCCCAGTGCGTCGCCCAGGATACCCTGGAAGGACTGTGCCTGGGAGAAGTACTCGATCAGGAAGGGGCAGTCGCTGCCGGAGGTGAAGCGGGCGGTACGGTTGGCGGTGGTAGCGGGTGCGACACCGTAGCCGTAAATACCCTCTTCTGCCTGCTTGGTGGTGGGAACACCCAGGCGGGTGAACTCCAGGATGGCATCATACTGGGAAGGCAGGGGGTAAACCTTACCGTCCAGCTTGCTCAGCTCGGATGCGTTATTGTTCAGGAATGTCTTGGCCTCGTAGGTCAGCACATCACCCTTGGCATAGTTGACGCCGTTGACGGTGATATCCTCCAGAGCCAGGTAGCCGGACTGCTTGTCCATAAGGGTCAGCTTGTACTGACCGGCTGCATCGTCCCAGCCTACGCAGTCGCCGCCCACAGAGAAGCCCATGAAGAACCACCACTCGCTCATGAAGCCGTAGTCATAGCCGTACTGCTTCTGGAAGGCACGGGCAAGGCAGCGCTGCTCTTCCCAGCTCATGCCAATGCACTCGTTGAATACCTTATACACATACTCGCCGGCCTCGTTTCTGCTGCTGATAGCATCGGCGTAGGGAGCTTCCTTATACTCTGCATAGCCGTGGGGCTGCAGCTTAGCGCTATTGGCAGCATTGTAGCTTTCCAGCTCTGCCTCCGGTACGGAGATCACATTGATACCGCAATTTTCCAGAATGGACTTGTTGTAGTACAGAACCTGGGGATCGTTGCCCATGGGGATGGCCAGCAAAGATGCACCCTCACCTGCCAGGAACTTGCCGCCCTCGGAAACGGTGGTGTTCATGCGGAAACGGTTTACCAGTGCATCGGGGATCTGATCCCACTGCATGGAAGCCTTCACATCATCGGTCAGATAATCGTCCAGCTTCACGAAATAGTTGCCGCCCTGCATAGCCAGGGTCTTGAACTCGTCATCGTTCAGCTGCAGCACGTCGTACTGATAGTTAGAGCGCAGTGCGCTGTCCAGGCCGAGATGGCGCCGGAGTTATCACGCATCTGTACATAGATGCCGTCTTTCACGCCCTGGCCGTTGTTGTAGGTCTCTACCAGTTCCTTATAGGCATCCTGTACCTGTGCGGTAACATAGGATGCGGCAAAGTAAACCACAGTGCGGTCGCCTGCCTCCGCAGGGGGCTCCATACCGCCACCGCAGGCCGCAAGACCCATCAGCATTGCAGCAACCATTACCAGTGCTGCTATGCGGGTAAAATACTTCTTCATCATGTTTCTTTCCTCCTGGTTCAGTGATGGATGATGTGCATTGGAATTTGTTGCCTATGCACAAAAAGTTATGAACTTTCATTAAATATTATAGTATTTTTATATCAAGGGCGCAATTCGATATTTCATCCACTCTTGTCCAAAAATCGTCTGGAAATTATCGTATAGAAAACTCATCTGAAGCAGAAACCCCAAACAGCCAGTAATTTGACCGTTTGGGGATTTTAAATCGACCCTGAATTTAGTGAAGAGTGAATAGTGAAAAAAATCGACACTCTTCTTACGAAGAATGTCGATTTTTGGAGGTACCGGCCAGATTTGAACTGGCGGATCAGAGTTTTGCAGACTCGTGCCTTACCACTTGGCTACGGTACCATATGAAATAGGGAACGCGATGCGTTCCTTATCTTTTGGGAGCGGGTGACGAGGCTCGAACTCGCTACCTCCACCTTGGCAAGGTGGCGCTCTACCGGATGAGCTACACCC
>JAZNHQ010000103.1:0-16105 GCA_045577035.1 Faecousia sp.
ACCCAACTTGATGTGCAGCTCGACGGTCTCGTCGAACTTAGCGGAAGCACCCTTCACAACCAGATCCAGGGCCTCAGCGGGATCATACTGAACAGAGCGGTCAATCAGCTTGGCGCTCTCTTGATATTTTTTACCTCTAAACACTTGTAATATCCTCCTTATAGTGGTATTGCGGAATAATCCTCCCACATTCCGGTGATTTGCACCGGATCAGCAAATAATCAATTAGTCAACAACGGCAACGCCCATGGAGCGGCAAGTACCAGCAACCTGGCTCTCAGCAGCTTCCAGAGTGTTCACGTTCAGGTCGGGCATCTTGGTCTTGGCGGTCTCAGTGATCTGAGCCTTGGTGATCTTGCCAACCTTGGTCTTGTTGGGAACGCCGGAACCCTTGTCCAGACCGATAGCTTTCATGACCAGCAGGGGGGTCGGAGGGGTCTTGGTGATGAAGGTAAAGCTGCGGTCAGCGTAAACGGTGATAACAACGGGGATCTTGTAGCCTTCCATAGCCTGGGTACGAGCGTTGAACTCCTTGATGAAAGCAGCGATGTTAACACCGTGCTGACCCAGAGCGGGGCCTACAGGGGGGGATGCGGTCGCCTTAGCGGCGTTGATCTGAAGTTTGATAATACCAGTGACTTTCTGTGCCATAATAAAGCACCTCCTGAATAAAATGTGGTAATATGCGGAAATTCGCATTTCTTGCGGGGCTTAAGCCCCTCCCACGGTCCGGCCGTAATACGGCCCGATGCGTTTATTGGGAAATGACCTCTACTTGATCGAGCTCAAACTCGACAGGGGTCTCGCGTCCGAACATGGATACGATCACGCTGACAGCGTTCTTGTCCAGCTCGATGGATTCCACAGTGCCGGTGAAGGAGCTGAGGGGCCCGTCCAGGATCCGCACGGTGTCGCCAACAGAGTAGTTGACCACGATCTCGCGCTTTTCCACGCCCATCTCATAAACCTCTTCCTCGGTCAGGGGAATGGGCTCGTTGCTGGAGCTGCCCACGAAACGGGACACGCCGCGGATGTTACGGATTACATGCCATGTATCGTCGCTGTATACCATTTTTACGAAAACATAGCAAGGATACAGCTTTCGTTCATAAGTCTTGGTAGCGCCGGACTCAGTGATCTCAGTAACGGTCTCCTCCGGAATGGAGATGGCCAGGATCTTGTCCTGCAGCTGACGGCTCTGAACGGTTTTCTCGATGGTAGCTTTTACGGTGTTTTCATATGCGGCATATGTTTGAACAACATACCACTTTGCAGCTTCTGCCATATCAACACCTTATCCTTTTAGCCCTTGACGAGCTGGATCAGAGCAGTAATGCCCTTGTTTGCAACGATGTCGAATACCCAGATGAATGCGCCCACGACCAAAACACAGGCCAGGACGATCAGAGTGTTCTTCAACACCTGCTTGGGGGTAGGCCAAACGACCTTCTTCAGCTCACTGCGCAGTTCGCGGAAGTAACGGCGGATAGCACCCCAGCCTCTGGAAAACCAGTTTCCTTTTTTTACATCTGCCATGGGTGAGCCTCCTTACTTGGTCTCGTTGTGAACGGTGTGCTTTCTGCAGAATCTGCAGTACTTCTTCATTTCGAGACGGTCAGGGTCGTTCTTCTTGTTCTTCATGGAATTGTAGTTTCTCTGCTTGCACTCGGAGCATCTCAAAGTGACTTTAACGCGCATAACGGCACCTCCTTAAAAATTGCCTCCCTGTATCACTCCGGCTAGTGAAAAATTTAGTAAGCAGCCAACTACAATTGCTGCTCCGGAGCTGAAAAAGCGCACAAAAAAAGCACCTTTTCACAGGTAAAATCATTTTATCATGCGCTTTTACGAAAGTCAATAACTTTTTTCTTTATTTTTCTGTTTTTTTCATGTATAATGGGTGCAAATCCACCAAAAGGAAGGAAAAGTACATGAGAGTAATGGGAATTGATTACGGTGACGCCAGAACAGGTATTGCCATGTCGGATCTTTTGTGCAGCATTGTGGGCAGCACCACGGTGATCCACAGCCGCAATCCGGAGAAGACTTTGGCGCAAATTCTGCAGTTGGTACAGGAAAATCAAGTGACGGAAATATGTATGGGTCTGCCTAAAAACATGGATGGCACAGAAGGCCCCAGGGCGCAGCTGTGCCGGGAGTTTGCCCAAAAGGTACAGGAAGCCACCGGCATGGAGGTTCACCTGTGGGACGAGCGCCGTACCACCGTGGAAGCACATAATATTCTCAGTGAGCATAATTATCACGGCAAGAGGCGCAAGAATACTGTGGATGCCGTGGCTGCTTCTTTGATTCTGGAGGGCTATTTGGGCTTCCGGAAACAGAAAATGGGTAACTAGTTTTTAGGCTTATATAACAGCTCCCGAAGACCTGTAAACAGGAGCAGAATTCCAAATGCTTTTTTAATCAGCTTGATTTCTATGGTTTCACCCAGCCAGGAGAACAGGATCGCTGCGGCGCAGCCGGTGATGATGGCCGGAACAAGCTTTTTAAGATCAAGGGCGCCTTGCTTCCGCCGAAAAACGGAGCTGATCAGCGCGCAGGGCAGAAAGAACATGAGATTGATAAGCCTGGCCTGGGAATAGGGGATGCTCAATGCCAGGGTCAACCAAAGCATCAGCAAGCTTCCGCCACCTACACCCAGGGCTGCCAGTGTTCCCAGTAGGGTGGACATGGCAATTGATACAGGAAAGGATTCTAGCATAGATAGCGGATACCTCCCCAAATTATCAGTATTCCCAATGCTCTGTGCAGCCAAAGCGTAGGGATCTTTTGGCCCAGAAGTCCCGCCAATAGTCCACCTGCGGCACTGCCAAGCAGATAGGGGACCGTGGATAGAATATCTATGGGCGTGTTAAAAAGTGCGTATCCCAATGATACCAGACAGATCGGTGCGATGATGGACACGGAGGAGGGGAATACCGCGTCTTCCTTCAGTCCGCCGAAGGCCGTGAGCATTGGCACCAAGACCATGCCACCTCCCGCACCAAACAGGCCGTTTACCGCTCCGGCACATAAACCTGCACTGATCAATCCCCAGTTCTTTTTCACAGTATCACCGCCTTTATCCTAGTGTTTGCGGCACTGGCGGATATATACAAAAAATCCGGAGTACATGACTCCGGATTTTCTTGTGGTTATACAGGGATCTCTCCTCGATTGGGATCCAGGATCTGCTGTGCGTCGAAAATGTTATTAAACCAGCTGCTGTGATGGGCGATGGCAGTGGGGCTTAGCAAAATGCGACCTTGACGCACATAGCTGTCACTGATGACAGACCAGGTTTTTCCTGTGGCGCTGAAGCCCAGGAAGATATTGAAGCCTGCATCGTTGAGCAGGGAATAGCGCTGGTCGTTATAGTATGCATCCTCGGGGCCTACATCGCTATTTTGCGCAAAGGCAAAGATGGTGACCTCGGGCAAAATGGAGATGACTTCTGTTGTCCAGCCGCTCATATCCGCTTCGATCTGCGTTACACTCATGTTGCCGTAGCCCACATTTTCGTAAGTGTAACAGCCTAACTCATAGCCGTCTGACACCAGCTTTTGGGCGACGGCTTTGGCGCTTTCGATCTCCTGCTCGTAAACAGCAGTGCCGAAGGTGCGTTCTGCCTCGGAGTTGGTGCGGTAGCCGAACAAACCGTCATAACCGGTAACGGCAATCACAGCGCGGGCGCCCCGGTAAGAGAAATCCGGGTGTGCTTCGATAAAGCTGTTGAGTATGGGGATCATATCGTATGCGCCTGTGTGTAAATTTCCCTGGGCGTCGATATACTCATTGACCAGCTGACCGTTGCTGTCAAAAACCAGCTTGCTGGCAAAACCGCGGCCGCCGCCATCGGGCAGCTTATCACCGTCGCCATCGGTCAGATAGGTGTGATAGTTCACATTGGTTTGGGTCAGCACAAAAGGTTGTTTGCCTGCGGGCAGGTAGATCTCATTGGCTACAAATACCTGTGTGCCGTCCATGGCGGTCTCGGTTGCGTAGATATCCTCCAGGCTTACAAGCACATAGTTGCTTTCATAAAGCTGTTCCAGAATTCGGGAGAATTCGTCTACTGTTAAGAAATTGCGGGTGAAGGAATAGGAAAAACGGTCATCGTTATATGCCCGCTCCGGATCAGCAATGAGCATTTGCAAAGAGTAGTTGGGGATCTTGGCGGGGTCGTCCCACACCACCAGTTCATTTTTCTGCTGCAAGTATTCACTGCGGGTGTCCCGCACCTGAGGGTATTCATTCCAGTTTCCGCTGAAGCGTTCCAGAACGGCAATGGCGCCATCGTAATCATAACCTGCCGCCAGCTGGCTGGCTTCCTTTACCAAACGATCTGCTTCTTCCTGCAGTCGCTGCTCTTCCAGTGCCTGCTGTTGGGCAGCAGCCTTGCGCGCTTGTTCTTCGCGGCGGCTATTATCCACAGACCGGACGATGGCACCTATGATAAACACGAGAATCAGAAGGAGGGCAGCGCCGGCGATGATCACAGGAAGATAAGCTTCCTTGAAAATCTGCAGCTTTGTTTTTCTTCTGCGACGGGGGCTCACAGGTCTTGGCTGAGTATTCATTTCTTCCATTGCAGTTGCCGCCTTTCTGAGTTTTTTCTCTATTATACCCGGATATTTATGAAAAAGCAAGAAATTTCCGTATGATTGTCTGCTTGCATTTAGGGCAACAATGGGTTATGATATAGCAAATCGGTTTTGGAGTGATTCTATGGAAAAAATAACCAGCTTTACCATTGACCATATTCGTCTGCAGCCGGGACTTTACGTATCCAGAAAAGATCCTGTTGGACAGGAAACGGTGACCACCTTTGATCTTCGCCTGACAAGCCCCAATGAAGAGCCTGTTATAAATACTGCAGAGATCCATGCCATGGAGCATTTGGCGGCAACCTATCTGCGTAACGAGCCTGTTTGGAAGGACAAGGTGCTGTATTTTGGCCCCATGGGCTGCAGAACAGGCTTTTACCTGCTTATGAAGGGCGATTTGTCCAGCCGCCAGGTACTGCCTTTGGTGTTGGATTGTTTCAGATTCATTGCAAGCTTTAGCGGGGAGATTCCCGGAGCATCTGCTAAGGATTGCGGCAATTATCTGGATATGAATCTGCCTATGGCGAATTTCTGGGGTAAGAAGTACGCACAATTGCTGGAAAATATTGACGATACTCGCCTGGAGTATCCCGAATAAAGGAGAAAGCTATGAAGAAATTGGGAATTATCGGTGCTATGACCGTTGAGGTGGAGACCTTGAAGAGCCAGATGACCGATCTGCAGGTCACATCCAAGGCCGGAATGGAGTTTTACGAGGGCGTTCTGAACGGTTTGGATGTAGTAGTCGTGGTTTGCGGCGTTGGTAAGGTCAATGCGGCCATGTGCGTACAGGTGCTTTGCGATTGCTTTGATGTGACCCATATTGTCAACACCGGAGTGGCAGGCTCTTTGGATAATGTGCTGGATATCGGCGATCTGCTGATCAGCAAGGACGCCATGTATCACGATTTTGATTGCCATCCCATTAATGAAAATTATGCAGTGGGACAGGTGCCTGGTTTGTCCGTGCTGGCATTTCCGGCGGATGATATGCTGATCAAGCTGGCCTATGAGGCTGCAGAGTCTGTACAGCCCGGACACAATCATATTGGCAGGGTTGCCAGCGGCGATCAGTTTATTATGAGCGCCCAGCAGAAGGAATACATTGTAGAGCATACCGGCGCCATGTGCACGGAAATGGAAGGTGCAGCCATCAGCCATGCGGCTTGGCGTAACGGCATTCCGTTTGTGGTGATCCGTGCTATTTCCGATAAAGCAGATGCTTCTGCGGAAATGGATTTCCCCACCTTTGAGGCCATTGCAGCCCGTAGATGCGCTGCCATAACCTTTGCTTTTGCCGGAAAATTGAAAGAGGCATAATGATATCCCCTCCGGAATACAACCGGAGGGGATTTTTTAGTATTTGTAGGTTTGTTCGTAGTGGGTTTCCAGGGCGTAGTTTATGCCGTCGATATGATGGATACCGTGGAATTCCAAACCACTGCTGTAGGGCAGCCCTGTGATAAGATCGACCGTTAGCAGGAAGCTGACCGCATAATCTTCGTAGCGGTCGGTTTGGTTGTCCAAAAACAGTTCGTCTTGATATAGCGTAGCGCAGCTGCTGCGGCAAATGGTTTCTGCCAATTCTTCGCCGGCGGTATAGGTCAGGAATAATTGTCCGTCCTTAACCTCTGATTTGCAGTCCATAATATGCCGGGAGGACATGATTTTCTCCGTCAAAAGATTGATGCAGTAGGTGTGCATTGCCAAACTGTCGATCCTTGGCAGGGTTTCCGGCTCACCATCGTTGACACAAATGGTATAAGTGTCGTTTTGGAATTGTTCTGTTTGCCGGTAGGAGCTGACTTCACCGCCACGACCTTGGTCTGTAAGGGTGGTGAGGGTTTCGACACTGGTTGTCTGCTCGTCACGGCTGATGGTTATGGTGTTATCATATTGCAGGGAATTGGCTTGACTGAAAATATCCTCAACCAAAACCGCATCCGTGGAGCGAGTCTGCTGCAAAAAACCGTATGCCTGTTCAATGAGCATGGGACCCCGGATATCCTCTAACAGTGTATATTCTTCAGCGTTTGGCACAGTGATAGGGTTCTGGGTTGCGGTGCTATACTGTGCGAGTACGCGGTAGGAAACAGTGGCTTGCCCGATGGCATATTCCAGCTCATATGCTGCGTTTTCCAATTCTCCCTGCGCACTTATCGTTGCCGTACCCTGGGATGTAAGGTACTGGGCGCCTGCAGGCAGAGCCCAGCTTTCTGCCTGGGTGGCCTGGGAGAATTGCACCGTGGTGTTTTCCGCACCGTCGGAAACAAGGATGCTGTCATATAGAGCGGGGTCTAAAATGGCAACAGGAACCAGGGTGGCGAAATAATCTTCAGAGGATATGGCTCCGCAGAAACGGCTGTCATTTATGGTCTGGTAGAGCATACCGTCTGTGTAGACTTCCTCGAGTTTCATGCTGTATGTACCGTATTCAACGGTGCCACTGACGGATATTCCGGCATCATTCAATATCAATTGTTTGTTATGTCTTGTATTTAGGCTTTCTCCGCCGATTTTTACGGTGGTTTCTGTGGATACTGTCATCATAATGTCCGGTGCAGCGAGCAGCTTATCCAAAGCGGGGGAGTAGAAGTCTGTTTCCATGGGATAAGTAAGGGGTGCTGTGGTTTCTTCCGGGGCGGTGTCTGCTCGACAGCCTGCGAAAATACACAGGATCAGTATCCATGGGATGATTCGTTTTATCATAATAGCCTCCTTTTCAGGTAAGGATATGATAACATATTTATGCCTATTCGTCAAATAACCGGGTCTGTGATCGCAGACCCGGTTAAGTATTAAGGCTCAAAAATCAGATAGTACTGGGCAGGGAATTCGTAGCCAATGTCGAATTTCAGCACGCCGTCTTCGATCTCACTGTCGATACGGCCGCAGTAGAAGCCGTCAGAATCAACAGACCAAACCTCCAGAATTTCCTGGCTGGTCTTCATTTCGATGTGGGCTTTAATGACCTCGATCTCAATGGGGCCGGTGCCGCGCTCCAGCATCTTCTCGCCGTCGAACTGTGCGCCCTTATTGCGGGCTCTGCCTACAGCAGTAAGCAGAATGTTATTGGAATCGCAAATGGCATCGTCTGTCAAAGAGGACATGGTGATGGTGGCGAAATCGGTCTTGCAGTTAACGGTCAGACCGTCCAGGCGGCGGTTGGTATCGGGCTTTATCTTCTTGTTCGCACCGGCAAAGCCCAGCTTGCCGTACACGGACTTGGTGCGGGGGGTATCAATATAGCCGATGGAGCGTTTGATGTCACGCTTGAGCTCGCCGGTATCGGACACGATCATATCGGGATTCTCTCTGGGGAACTTGTCCTTGGGATCCATAATCGTATCCAGATCAGAGCAATCGGTGCCTTCCAGCACAGTGTGAACCTGATGGATTTCCATAGCGGAGCCGCAAAGGGTGTTGTAGCGCTCGCCCAGCATCTCGTCGGGGATCTTGACACCGATGGTCTTCTTGGCGGGAGAAACGTCGCCACGGCGGAACATCAGTGCGCCGTGATAGAACAGACCAAACTTGGCAGGATCGTTCCAAATCTCAAAGATGCCCTCACGGTAGGGAACACCGCCGATGGTGTCGTTGGAGGCAGCCTTGCCCAGTAGATCATGCTTGCTCATTTCGTGGCCGTAGCCGTATGTATGGATGGTCATACCGGTCCAGTTTTGCAGACAGGCGGTAGCAGGATACCACAGAGGGCCTTCTGCGCGGTAGGAGTTGGGGAAGGGCATATCCCATTCGGTCATGAAGAAGGGCTTGCCGTGGACTCGATTGCCACACTGGTTGGCCATGGGACTGGCAGACTGTGCAGAAATGGTGCGGTTGGTGCAGATTTTTTCCTCTTCGCCCCATTTCCAATCATAGAAATAGCTGTGGGCATCATGGAAATCCATGTCTTCTTCCGCCTTGAGGATGCCATATGTGGTGTGATAGTTGGAGCCGCACAGAGGGATCTTTACACCCAGGCTGCGGATATGATCCTTCATGGTGGTCAGATACTGCTTCATCAGATGGGTGCGGAATTGGATCATGGGCTGATCCTTGCTGAACAGGGGACAACCGTAGGCATCATACTCAATTCCGTTTTCCTTTAGCCATTCGTTGAACATATCTCGGAACATATTGTCGTAGTAGGGGATCAGATTGTACCAACGACGCTCATTGTGGTTGATGAAGGTGTTGTTCTCGTTGATGATATCACACATGACCCAAACCGGATCGTCCTTGTTGGCCAGGCCGGTGTAGGGGTTCACATGGTTCCAGAACTTGGTGCAGAATTCCTTCTGCAGTTCGATCATGGTGGGATCATACATGGCATACAGACGAGAACCGTCATGGAGCAGATGGGCATCCTTTACACCGTCACCGGGTTTGAAACGACGATATGTGGTCATATCCACACAGGCGTAAATACCATGCTCTTTCAAACACTTGACCAGGTAGTCCATGCGTTCCAGGGATTCCGGACATAACTCACGGGTATTGGTTACGCGCTTGCCGGAGGTCAGACGGTACAGGTTGGGAGCAACCCATTCATCGTCCATCTGATGGAATCTTACGATATTAATGCCGACCTGTGCCAAACGCTGTGCCACCTGTTCTGCCCTGTCATGGGGAGGGAAGCAGGCGGCGCCATTGAACATGACACCCCAGAATTTGGCTAAAGTGCCGTCTTCGAAATAGATGTTTTCGCCCTTGACCTGGGCAAAGCCGTGTTTGCCGGCAGGACGCTCATTTTCAAAGACAAAAGAGATGTCCACAGGCATCCGGTCGGGGTGGGCGTATACGGGTATGTATTTGGGCATAGCGTATGTCCTCCATATTTTTAGTATGAATTTAGTATACCACAAGGGCTCGGAAAGTCAATGATTTGGGTATAGTTTTTCCCTATAAGCATGAGAAAATCTCCGGCACGGATGTGCCGGAGATCGTGCTTTTTATTCTTCCATTCCCAGGAAGGTTGTGTTATAAAAATCGCTGTTTTTCTGCAGCTCATCGTAAAGAATTTCGTGCGTGTAATGCTCGGTCAGAGTAGGCTCACCGGAGAATAGATTGGTACCCAGACCCAAACGCTCACCCTCGATCTTTACGCCCATGGCTGCCAGAGTGGTGGGGAACATATCGAATATGCCAAACTCACGGTTTTTCTCTTGCTCGGCAGTGGGTGTGACGGCGGAGTTGATGATGCAGTTGTAAACGGTACGGATGTAGTCCTCATTCACATCCTGCAGATATTGAGGATCCATGGTCAGATGGTCGCCGCAGATCACAATGGTAGTGTTTTCGTAGAAATCCTGCTGCTGAATCCACTGTACAAATTCCAGAACCTGGCGGGAAGAGCAGCGAAGAACATTGGAATACTGTTCCTCGTAATCATCCGGACAAAGTCTGCATTTGTAACCATCGGGGAAGTGGGTGTCGCAGGTCAGCATGGTGAAATTAAAGGGAGCATCCTCCTGGGCAAGACGAGTGATCTCTTCCTTGGCAAAAGCAAAGAGCTTTTCGTCCTCGAAGCCCCAGAATTCACGGTAATCTTCAGGCAGACGATTCTGTTCCTTGAGAGATTCGGTGTCAACGATCTCGTAGTTTCCGTGTTCGGAGAAATAGGTGTCACGGCCTGCGAAACGGGCATCGGAGCCTACCAGCAACACCTGGTTGTAGCCCTGCTGCTCCAGAATCTCACCGATGGTATTTGCACCGGGCATATAGGGGCTGTCACCGCCGTAGGATCCGGCATCAATGGGTACTTGTACGATCAGACCGGAGGTTTGACTAACCATTGCTGCTGCAGTCCATGTGGTGCCGGTATATGTTAAAGCACCGCCGAGACCGTCATCATTGGAGAAATTGATGTTGTTGTTAGCCAGTTCCGCCAGTTCCACGATCACAGTGTCGTTAATGGGGCCGCCGGCTTCGGGCTCTGCATAGGTCATTTCCATGGATTCCAGGAAAATATAAATGAGGTTGCGCTTGGTTTTCGGGAATTCCAGTTCCACAGTGAAGGGATCTACATATTCATCCTCAATCAGTGCAGAGTCTGAGTTTTGGAAATAAACGTATTCTACAACATTCAGAGAAACAGTAAAGTACAACAGACTCAGTACCAGCATCCATGCACCTAAAGACAGGGCTCTCTTGGTGATGAAATTACAGAATTTACTGGCGCAAAACTTCAGATACTTTGCTGCATCCTTGAACTTTTCTTTGTAGTATCCGGAAACCAGCAGATATCCGATTATTTCGGCAGCAGTCAGCAAAATGCCGAACAGCGCAACACGGACATAGGCACTGTTCATCAGCGCAGATTCGGCGCCGGTTGCAGGTGCCTTCAGCTGATAAATAAACTGATCAATGTAAACATGATCGTATTTATTGCCCATCCATACAGTCAAAAAGAAGAGCAGGTTTCCCAACAGGAGCAGCAGCACTGAAAAGAAATAATACCAAAATCGTTTGCTGGGAAATTTGAATTTTTTTTCTTTAGACGGCGTTTTCAACGGAAAAACCCTCCTTATTTTCAATCGCACAGAACAGTATACTACATATTGAAAAGAATTTCTAGCATTATTTCAAAAATGTTACAAATAATTTCATCATTATCATAAGCAATGCCAAGTGAATTATGCTGTGATATAGATTTTACGACCGTCTACTTGACAACAGATTTTGGGAAGCATATAATGTAATGGTAATTATTAGGGCTTGTAGCGCAGTTGGGAGCGCACCACATTCGCATTGTGGGGGTCGGGAGTTGGAATCTCCTCAAGTCCACCAAAATAATGCCACCCTTTCGGAGTGGCATTATTTTATGCCTTGGGAGATTCGAAGAATTTAATGCAATGCGGATGTCTTATTTTTTATCAAATACACGGACATAGTCCACCAAAAATGTATCACCAACGGCATCCCAGGCCTCCGGAACAGGCTGGAAGATTTTGCGATAGCCCTTTACCTCGGTAGAAATCAGGATAAACTCAGGACGAGCGGTGATCAGTTTCTCGATCTTGCCATCTTCCTTGCCGTCCACATAGAAGGTGTAACCGGTCTCATCCCATAAAAGACCAAAGCGGTGGAACTCCTCAGTGCTGGCCCCTTCAAAGCCGCCAACTTTGAAACGCACCATGTCCTCACCGTAGCCGTGGGAGAACACATTGTGATATTGAATTTTACCGGGCTTGAAGGATTCCAGAATATCGATCTCTACGCCGGAAACTTTCTCGTCCAGGTCGCAGCCGATCACCGGAGACTGAATCCAAAAGGCACACCACCAGCCCTCTTTTTGCTGTAGGCGGCAACGGCATTCATAGTATCCTGGGCCGTGCAGGAACAGACTTCTTTTCAGAGGCCCTATCTTCCATTTCAACTTTTCACCGCCGTCGTCAGTGGTGTTAATTTCAAATTCCTTTGTAGAGGGCGCATCCATATAATTGTAACCGGTCTGCAGCTGAGAGCAGCGCAGCTGGCCGTCCTCGTTAAGTAAGGTAAATACAGCATTGCTGTTTCCGTCCAGGTGTACACCCTTGTCCGTCCAAGACATCCAGCGTTGCCCCATCATGTGTAGGCGGTAATCCCATTTTGAACGATCCAGCTCCTGACCGTCAAATTCATCGGCCCAGCTAAGTTCCCAGTTACCGTCCGGAAGCCAGGATGATTCATGTCCTGTTATTCTATATTCGTTCATAATGTACCTCCTATTCAGAGAATATGTTATAAGTAATATAAACCATCCTATGCAAAAAAACAATGGTGAAATTCATTTTGTTTCATTGGTGATACTTGCAAAGGTATCTTTCCTATGGTAAAATATAACACATACTAAAGAAATGAGGTTGACTTATGGAAAAAAGATGGTGGCAAGAGGCCGTAGTTTATGAGATCTACTGCAAGAGCTTTTGCGATTCCAATGGCGACGGCATTGGCGACCTGCCCGGCGTCATGTCTAAGCTGGAGACCCTTCGTGACCTGGGTGTAAACTGCATTTGGTTTACTCCCATTTATGCATCTCCTCAGGTGGATAACGGCTATGATGTGGCGGATTATTATAACATCGAGCCTGCATACGGCACCCTGGATGATTTCAAGGCATTGCTGGATAAAGCACACAGCCTGGGCATCCGTGTGATCATGGATATGGTTCTGAATCATTCTTCCGATGAGTGTGAGTGGTTCAAGGAATCCCGTAAATCCAAGGACAATCCCTACCGTAATTATTACATATGGCAGCCGCCCAAGGCCAACGGTGCGCCTCCCAACAACTGGGGCAGCTATTTCCGTGAGGGCAATGGCTCTGCCTGGGAATATGATGAGACCACAGGGGAGTACTACCTGCACCAGTATTCCATTAAAATGCCCGACCTGAACTGGGAGTATGAGCCCCTGCGCCAGGAGATCTATAAGATGCTGCGCTGGTGGCTGGACATGGGCGTGGACGGCTTCCGTCTGGATGTGTTCACCCGGTTTAAGAAGCCTGCCGGCTTCCCGGACAGCCCCAAGGCTCCCGATCCCAAGCTGGATCGCAACGGCTTTGTGGTGGATGTGAATATGTGTACCTGCCGTGAGGGCATCCATGAGATCCTGCAGGATATCCACAAGAATGTTTTTGCCCATTATGATTGCTTTACCGTGGGCGAAGGCTCCGGCATCAGCTATAAGAACGCCGTGGATTACATCAGCCTGGGTCGTCATGAGATGGACACAGCCTATCATTTTACCCTGGCTAACCGCAAGAGACCTCCCTTTACCCTGGATATTTTCCGTGAAATTCAATCCGGCTGGGCAGATATTATGAAATACAATACCTGGCCTGTGCAGTATCTTTCCAATCACGATATGCCCCGACAGGTTTCCCGTTACGGCAATGATGAACAGTACCGTAAGGAATCCGCCAAGCTGCTGGCAGTTTTGAATCATACCACTCCCGGCACGCCCTTCATTTACCAGGGCGAGGAGATCGGTATGACCAATGTGGCATACGATTCTATCGAAGACTACAACTGCTGCTATACTGTGGGCGATTATCGCTCCATGATTGCCAACGGCGAGGATCCCCAAAAGACCCTGGAATACCTGCGTCCCCGCAGCCGTGACAATGCCCGCGCGCCTTATCAGTGGAATGCTTCTTTCAATGCAGGCTTCACCACCGGTAAGCCCTGGATCAAGGTCAATACCAATTATGAGACCGTTAACCTGGAAGCAGACAGAGCATCTGAGGATTCCATTTTCGCATTCTACCGTCAGCTGTGTGATCTGCGTAAGACCCAGCCTGCCATCATTGATGGTGATCTGAAATTCTGGCTGGAAGACAGCGATAAGGTGCTCGTGTACACCCGTACCTGCGCCCGTCAGACCCTGCTGATCATTGCTAATAAGTCCGATGAGGAACTGGATGTTCAGCTGCCTGAGGAGTTGAAGGGGCATCAGTGGAAGCGTCTGCTGTCCAACCGTCCGGAAACCGCACCCTCCCTGGACGGCGGCAGAAAATGGCTACCCTGGGAGACCGAGATCTACACCCTGGAAATTTGATAACAGCTACCCCCACCGATTTTTCTCGGTGGGGGTCAATTCGTATTGGAAAATTCTTCGTGTTGTGATATACTTGCTTCAGAATTGTTAAATAGGGAGCTATGGTGAACATGATCAGAGATATGTTGGAAAAGGACAGAGACGCTGTTCTGGAAATGATGCGAGTATTTTATTCTTCGGATGCGGTGCTGAGTAACGGTTCTGAGGAGATATTTGGGGCAGATATTGACAATTGTGTTGGCCAATCTCCCTATGTTGAAGGCTATATTTTCGAGGATGCAGGCGTAATACAGGGATATGCCATGGTGGCGAAAAGCTATTCAACAGAATTTGGAAAGCCCTGTATATGGATCGAGGATATTTATATCAAGGACGAATACAGGGGACAGGGGATAGGCAGTAGCTTTTTCCGCTACATTGAAGAAAAATATCCCGAGGCAGTATTGCGCCTTGAAGTGGAGCCGGAGAACGAAAGGGCAGTAAGTGTCTATGAAAGCTGCGGCTTCGAGGTGATTCCGTATATGGAAATGAAAAAGGAGAGCCATAATTCATTATGAAAGTTGAAGATATTAAAGAATATTGCCTACGCAAACATGGGGCGTATGAAACTTTTCCGTTTGGTGATGTTCCCATATGTTATAAGTTGAATGGTAAAATATTTGCGCAACTCTATCCGTGTGAATGGGATTTTAAAATCACCCTAAAATGCACAGCAGATGTGGGAGATTTTTATAGGCAGGTCTATCCCAATAAAATTGTTAGGGGATACCATTGTCCGCCGGTACAGCAACCATACTGGAACACTGTTTATTTAGCAGATTTCCCTTACGATGAACTCTTGTATATGATAGATCTGGCATATGAAACTGTCCTTCATAGCTTCAGCAAGAAAATACAAGCAGAAATCATACAAGGTAAGATGTGAATTGCGATATGGATACCATAGGGTTAGCATGATATGAACATTTTTATTGATAATAAACTATTTAATATTCTACTGCTTCTAACGATACTGGGAGAGTTTGTTCTTCCCTGGATATTGAAGCACTTTTATAAAGGCTACAACAGCAAAACAATGGTTATGAGTGCTTTGGGCAGTCCTGAAAGTCCTGTCAGATGGATCTATAACACTTGGCTTGTGTGGTTAGGTGTGTTTTTGCTGTTCGCCTCGGTTTTGTATTTTCCAAAAGTTAGTATTGTTTCAAATGTATTGGCAGTATTGACATTGATCTCAATCGCCACTTTTGCGGTAGGTGCTGGAATTTTAGCAGGATTATTCAGTGTGAACGAAAAGAAAGATAAAGTTACGACGACTTCACAGATTCACGGCGCAGGTTCCGCTATTGGGTTTATGACATTGCTGTTCTTTCCGCTGCTGCAGAGCATTACCGCCTTTGCCGGTAATCATTGCGTTCAAGGCGTGGTTTGCGCTATCGCTTTTGTGCTGGCTATGCTGTTCTTTGTGTTCTTTGTTATGGGAGACAAAGAAAGCTTTCGGGGAACGATGTTTTCTTATGAAGGCCTTTGGGAAAGATTAAGCCTGTTTTGCATGTATGCTCCATTTTTGTACAGCGCAATTATAAATCTGTTTGTTATTTGAGACTTCATTTGAAAACTTGCCTCAAATTTGCGTCAAATCGGTATTTTTAGACATAAAGAAAACCCAGAAACCGTTGTGGTTTCTGGGTTTTTGTAGTTCGATATAAGAGACAGATTATCTCTTGGAGAACTGAGGAGCGCGACGAGCGGCCTTCAGACCGTACTTCTTTCTCTCCTTCATTCTGGGGTCACGGGTCAGGAAACCAGCGGCCTTCAGAGTAGCGCGGTACTCGGGGTTCAGGGTCAGCAGGGCACGGGAAATGCCGTGACGGATAGCGCCGGCCTGGCCGGAAACGCCGCCGCCTGCGACGGTAACAACGATGTCAACCTTACCAACCATGTCGGTGGTAACCAGGGGCTGA
>JAZNHQ010000104.1:0-9840 GCA_045577035.1 Faecousia sp.
GGCGTTACGGAGGTGGAGGAGCGCACGGTCATCAACGCGGTCATCGAGGCCGGCGCACGCCGTGTATATCTGATTGAAGAGCCCCTGGCAGCTGCACTGGGTGCCAACATGGATCTGAAGGGCCCCAACGGCCACATGGTGGTGGACATTGGCGGCGGCACAACGGATATTGCGGTTCTGACCATGAACGATGTGGCAGTATCCTCCTCTATCAAGGTTGCCGGTCTGGCCTTTGACGATGCCATCGCACGGCATGTTCGCCGGAAGCACGGCGTGATCATCGGACAGAACACCGCTGAGGATATTAAGATCCGTATTGGCTCTGTGTACCCGCCCCAGGAGGATCTTTCTATGGTGGTCAAGGGTCGTGATGCCAAGAACGGCACACCCCAGGAGATCGAGCTGTTCGCCTCCGACATCTACCAGGTACTCAGCCGTCCTGCCCGTCAGATCGCCGACGAGGTACTGTCTGTTCTGGAAGATACCTCTCCCGAGCTGGTGGCTGATATTGCCTCCAACGGCATTACCATCACCGGCGGTGCTAGCCAGATTTGGGGTATGGATCTATTGCTGCATGAGCGTACCGGTATTCCCTGCTCTGTGGCTGACGATCCGGAATCCTGCGTGGCATACGGCTGCGGCAAGAGCCTAAGCTGGATCAACCACATGAACGAAGGCCCCATCAATATCGCAAGAAAGCGAATTCTGAAGGGTAAATAAATATAGTGTCATTCTGAGGAGCGAAGCGACGAAGAATCCCCTATGGCGATGCGTCTATTGGGGGGATCCTTCGTCGGCAGAAGCCTCCTCAGGATGACACTGTTTTTTTATCCTTTGCTGCAGTCCCGGTCGCGGTTATCGGAACAATCGCAGTATTTCGGTGGGAACTGAGCCGCAGGGAACGGAATCCGGCTGAACATCTCGCAGGGATCCTCAGAGCATCCGGCAGAATCGCAGCATTCCTTGGTGGGCAGACTGTAATCCAAAATGGGAACTACCAGCTGTACATCCCGCTCCAGGCGAATGATGGAGAACTGCCCCAGGGTTACAAACAGACGGCGGTTTTCCCCGGACATGACCAATTCTTCATCAAAGAGCCTGCTGACCCCTTCGGGAATCTGCTCGACACAGGCATCCTTGCAATGACAGTCGCAGACCTCCCGCACACGGGAACTGAGTACCATGGGATCCAGCACCTCCACCACGGGGGTAGGACGGTTGGCAACAAACGCTGTCATGCAGCCATCATTTGCGGTATCGCTGGTGAAAACATGGGCCTTGCTGTCCTCGCCGCAAAGCACCGCCCGCTTGGAGAACACCGCCACGCCGTGCAAAGACACCGGCCTGCAGCTGCCCACCATGGCATCGGCAATGATGCGGTAGAAAAATGTCACATCAATGCAGTAGTGATTCCGGTCAAAAGCCACCGGCTCCACCGAAATATAGGTATTGATCAGATCCGCACAGCGAACCTTTGCAGTTGCCGCCTTATCTAAGGTCGCCTGGGAACTGCAGGTCAGCCAAACCCGCAGATCTTCGATACAATCCTTATCCCGGCAGCTGTCTGTGATCTTGCGTGTATGAATGGACAGCGCCTGGCGCAGGTCGTCGGCGCCGCAAAGTACTGTATTGGCGCAGTTATCGGACATTATATTACCTCCCCCGAAAAGTATTTGGGAATAAGCAAAACGCTTACAGGACAGTTTATGCATTTTCCGCCCATCTGTGCATAGTGAGGAGTTTTTCGGCACAGGGTACACAGATAAGCAGAAAATATCTGAGAAAAGTATAAGTCAACGGTATTGAAATCCACATTTAAAACTGATACAATAAGAATGAAATATTATGAGGAGGTAGTTTCTATGGAGTATACTCTGAAGAAAAATTCTATTCCCCTGAACGAAGAATATGATGTAATCGTTTGCGGCGGCGGCCCCGCCGGTGTTGCCGCAGCTATTTCCGCTGCCCGTGAGGGTGCAAAAACCCTGCTTCTGGAAGGCAGCAGCTGCCTGGGCGGCATGAGCACCAACGGTCTTGTAAATATGTTCACCAACATGACCGACGGCATCCGCAATGTGTACGGCGGCCTGGCTGACAAGCTGGTTGGCCGTCTGAAAACCTATATGCCCCATGTGAAGGAAGACGAGTGGAAGATTGTTCCCATCGACTTCGAGCGCATGAAGCAGATCTACGACCAGGAGGTCGTGGCCTCCGGCGCTGATGTGCTGTTCCAGTCCTCTGTCTGCGGCGTGGAAATGAAGGACGACCGCAACATTGATGTGATCCTGGTTTCCAACAAGAGCGGTCTGACCGCTTACCGTGCCAAGGTCTTTGTGGACTGCACCGGCGATGCTGACCTGTACGCCTGGTCCGGCAAGGAATATGATATGGGCAACGGCGAGGGCGATTTCATGCCCGGCAGTATGTGCTTCACGCTGACCAATGTGGACGAGTACTCTGTTCCCTACATTGAAAAGGCTTACGGCGGCAAGCACAGAGATATGATCAACAAGATCCTGGCTGACGGCAAGTACAATATCGTGGACAACCACTATGTGCTGCGCAAGATCGGCCCCCGTACTTATACGCTGAACGCCGGTCACGTGTTCGATCTGAACTCCACCGATCCCGAGAGCCTGTCCAAGGCGCTGATCGAAGGCCGCCGTCTGGCAAGAGAGCTGCACGATGCTTTCCGTGAGTATGCTCCCTCCATGGCCTGCTCCTTCCTGGTACAGACCTCTCCTATGATGGGTGTCCGTGAATCCCGCCGCATCATCGGCGATTACCGCTTCACCGGCCAGGATTACCTGGATCGCCGCAGCTTCCCCGATGAAGTTTACCGCGGCAAGTATCAGATTGACGTCCACAGCCGCAAGGGCTCCAAGGGCATCGACGAGAACGACAGAAAGCTGCGAGAATCCGGTATCAAGGGTGACTCCGTGGCCCGTTACGGCCGCTACGGTGAGGGTGAGTCCTACGGTGTTCCCTACCGCTGCCTGTGCCCCAGAGATCTGGACAATGTGCTGGTTGCCGGTCGTACTATCAGCTCTGACCGTGTTTCCAACGGCACTCTGCGTGTCATGTCCTCCTGCCTGTGTGCCGGTGAGGCCGCCGGCATGGCCGCCAAGCACGCCTGTGACCTGCCCGAGATCAACATCCACAATGTGGACACCCAGAAGCTGCGCCGCCGCTTGATCGAAGAAGGCGCTTACCTGCCCAAGTACGATACCGATACATTTTAATCATTTAGATTTAGAGGTTGTCTCACTGGGATAGAGATTCTTAGTTTAATACCGTAGGGACACCCCTCCGGGGTGTCCGAAATAAAAAATCGGCTCGATTGAGCCGATTTTTTATGGTTATGGGTGTTTCTCGCGGACACCCGAGGACGGGTGTCCCTACGAACAATCATTTGAGCCAGCACCTTATCATGCTTTTTCCGTGCATTTAAAAATGCGCATCAGGCGGTCGACCAGGGCGGCATATACGCCGCGGATCTTGGAAGCACCGGCAGCTGCGTAGCAGATCTCTGCCAGGGCAATGCCGCCGATCACATCCACCAGCACATGCTGCTTGGTGGTCATGGTGGACAGGCAGATGGCAACTGCGATCAGCAGAGAGCCATAGCGGTAAAAGACGGAAACATCCTTTCTCTTCCGAACGCCGATCCAGCACAGCCAGCTGACCAGGCAGTGCAACGACGGAAACAGATTATCCGGTCTGTCCACCCAGTAAAGCAGCTTCATGGACACATCCCACAAACCGTTGCCCGTAATTTCCGGACGAAGATTGGTGGTAGGAAAGGTCAGAAAAATGATCAACGCAATGATCTTTGCCATCCAATCCGCACAGAAGAAACGGTGGCGTTCTTGCCGATCCTGCACCGCACAGATGCAGTAATTGACAACCCAAAACAGATAGCTGCCAATATAGATCACGATGGTCCAGGGCATAAAGGGAAACCGCATATCAAAGGTGGTAGTAATGTCATGGTGAGGCCATGACCAAGCCACCAGGCGGGTGCCAAAATATACGGTTACATTCCATATCAGCGCCCCGATCAGCACCAATTGGATTTCCTTAGAGCCTCTGATTCTCTCTATATAGCGTTTCATCCACGCCAAACCTCCGAAGAATTATTCCGTAGTGAAAGCGTAAGTGGTTTTGCTCTGGAAATGCTCACCGGCCTTGAAAACAGGCTGCTGCCAATCCGGGTGATTGACGGCATCGGGATAGAACTGGGTCTCCAGGCAGATCGCGCCACGGAAGCAGTAAACTGCGCCATCCTTGCCCTTATCACCGCCCAGGAAGTTGCCGGAATAGAACTGGACACCGCAGCGGTCGGTGGTAACGGTCATTACTCTGCCGGACTCAGGTTCAGACACCACAGCGCAGGGATCGCACCATACCTCGAAGTTGTGGTCATAGCCGTTCTGCAGCTTCAATGCATCGTAATCCTGTCCAATATCTCTGCCGATGGGCTTGGGAGTACGGAAGTCCATGGGGCTGCCCTCTACACTGCGCAGCTCGCCGGTGGGGATATTATCTGCATCGTCACAGGTAAAGTGCCGGGCGGGCATCATCAGCACCTGCTCCATGGCACGCTCCGGGTGCTGGTGACCAAACAGGTTGAAAAAGCTGTGGTTGGTCAGATTGAAGACCGTATCCTGGTCGCAGACTGCGTCATAAATCATGCTCAGAGCGCCATTTCCCAGAGTGTAGGTCACATGGATCACTGCATTTCCCGGGAAACCCTGGTCACCGTCGGGGCTGTTTAGACACATGGTAATGCTGGTGTCGCTGACCTTCTCCACGGTCCACAGGCGATCCTTATAGAAGTCCGGGCCACAGTGCAGGTTATGCTTGCCATCGTTCAGACCAAGCTGATACTGCTTACCATTCAGAGTAAACTGACCGTTCTTTGTACGGTTTGCGCCACGGCCGATAACAGTACCGAAGAAGGTATCGTGTTTTGCGTACTCCTCCTGGGTATCAAAGCCAAGCACCACATCCTCCAGCTTGCCGTTACGGTCCGGTGCATAGAGCCGCTGGATGGTTGCGCCGAAATCGGTGATATGAGCGGTGATGAACCCGTCTGTCAGAATGTACATGGTGGCGTTTTCGCCAAAAGGCATAGTCATAATAGCCCCTCCTATATATTTATTTTTTCTATTATATATCAAGCCATAAATATTTTCAATTCTTTTTAAGAATTTACTATATTTTGCGTTTTACCTCTTGCAAAAACCACAATATGTAGTATAATAGGGTCAATTGGGCAAGCACAAGGAGAGAGAAATATGAAGATTATCAAGAGAAACGGTGCGGAGGCCACCTTTGACCCCTCCAAGATCGAAACCGCCATTTCCAAGGCCAACTTCAGTGTGGAAGAAAAGGCACGGCTGACCCCCCTGCAGATCAAGCGCATTACCCAAAGTGTGCATCTGAGCTGTGAGGAAATAGGTCACAGCCCCTCTGTGGAGGAGATTCAGGATCTGGTGGAAAAGGCCATTATGGCACACGGTGCCTTTGAAGTGGCCAAGTCCTATATCACCTACCGCTACACCCGCAGCCTTTTGCGGCAGGCCAATACCACTGACGATCGGATCTTAACACTGATCGAGTGCAACAACGAGGTTCTCAAACAGGAAAATGCCAACAAGAATCCGACCATCAACGCCGTGCAGCGTGACTACATGGCCGGCGAGGTATCCAAGGATCTGACCAACCGGATCTTGCTGCCTAAGTCCATCGTGGATGCCCACGAGGCAGGCATTATCCATTTCCACGATTCGGATTTCTACGCCCAGCATATGCACAACTGCGACCTGGTAAATCTGGAAGATATGCTGCAAAACGGCACTGTGATCTCCGGCACGCTGATCGAGAAACCCAAATCCTTCTCCACCGCCTGCAATATTGCCACACAGATCATTGCCCAGGTGGCTTCCAACCAGTACGGCGGTCAGTCCATCAGCCTGACCCACCTTGCCCCCTTTGTGCAGGTGAGCCGTGAAAAGATCCGCAAGGCAGTCATGGAAGAAATGGCACTTTTGGGCATCGAGCCCGGTGAGGAAAAAATTGCCGAAATCGTGGAAAAGCGGCTCCGTGAAGAGGTCAACCGTGGCGTGCAGACCATCCAGTACCAGGTGGTAACGCTGATGACCACCACCGGTCAAGCGCCCTTTATTACCATCTTCATGTATCTGAACGAAGCCCGGAATGAGCAGGAAAAGAAAGACCTGGCCATGATCATCGAGGAGACCCTGCGCCAGCGTTACCAGGGCATCAAGAACGAAAAGGGCGTGTGGATCACCCCCGGTTTCCCCAAGCTGATCTATGTGCTGGAAGAAGACAATATTACGGAGGATTCCCCCTACTGGTATCTGACCCGTATGGCAGCCCAGGTCACCGCCAAGCGCATGGTGCCCGACTACATCAGCGAAAAGAAGATGCTGGAACTGAAGGTGGACGCCAAGGGTCAAGGCCATTGCTACACCTGCATGGGCTGCCGCTCCTTCCTGACTCCCTATCTGGATGAAAACGGTGAGCCGAAGTACTACGGCCGCTTTAACCAGGGCGTGGTCACCATTAACCTGGTGGATGTTGCCCTGTCCTCCGGCAAGGACATTGCCAAGTTCTGGAAGATTTTTGACGATCGTCTGCAGATCTGCTATGAGGCTCTGCTGTGCCGCCACGAACGGCTGAAAGGCACTCTCAGCGATGCCGCCCCGGTGCTGTGGCAGTATGGCGCGTTGGCAAGACTGGCTCCCGGCGAGACCATCGACAAGCTGCTCTATGGCGGCTACTCTACCCTTTCCTTGGGTTACGCAGGCCTGTATGAGTGTGTCAAGTATATGACCGGCCGTTCCCACACCGACCCCGAGGCAAAGCCCTTTGCCCTGCAGGTCATGCAGCATCTGAACGATGCCTGCAAGGGCTGGAAAGCCAAGCATAATATTGATTTTTCCCTCTACGGCACGCCACTGGAATCCACCACTTACAAATTTGCCAAGGCGCTGCAAAACCGCTTCGGCATCATCCCCGGCATTACGGACAAGAGCTATATCACCAACTCCTACCATGTCCATGTGACCGAACCTATCGACGCCTTTACCAAGCTGAAATTCGAATCCGAATTCCAGCAGCTGAGCCCCGGCGGTGCCATCAGCTATGTGGAAGTGCCGGATATGCAGAATAATATTGACGCAGTACTGGAAGTGATGAAGTTCATTTACGACAACATCATGTACGCAGAGCTGAATACCAAGTCCGACTACTGTCAGGAATGCGGCTACGACGGCGAGATCGTGGTACAGGAGGAAGACGGCAAACTGATTTGGGTCTGCCCCAACTGCGGCAACACCGACCAGACCAAAATGAATGTGGCTCGCCGCACCTGCGGCTACATCGGTACTCAGTACTGGAATCAAGGCCGCACCCAGGAAATAAAAGACCGAGTGCTGCACCTGTAACGCAAAATTCTGGAAACACCAAATTGTTATATAGGGGCAAAAGAACCAACCATTTATCTCCCTACCGCACACTTTATTTTTTAGTAAATATAGTATAATAAATCAAACTAATTAACACGAGGAGAATTAATATGCCATTTGTTCCAGCCAAGTGCACTAATTGCGGAGCCTCATTAACGGTAGACAACACAAAAGAAGCCGCCGTTTGTGAGTTTTGCGGTACACCTTTCATTGTTGAAAAAGCCATCGCCAATATTACTATGAACGGAAACAACACTGTTAATATTGAGTCCGCTGTTATTAACATACAAGGTGGCAATAGTCCTTCATTAAGTAATTTGCTGAAACGCGCGGAAGAATTCGAGCAGCAAGGCAATTATGAGAATGCCACTGAGTATTATAACAAGGTTCTTGACTTAGATTATTCAAACGTTTCGGCAAAAAATGGACTCTCCAGAATAAACGACAGAATGAATAATATTCCTTTGTCCATTCCTTTTATAGCCGGGTTGTTTCGTTCAGGTACGTTAACGATTACAAGGGAAGGTTTGACGTATAAAACGAAAAAGGCAGTCGACGTGTATCCAATAGAAACCATTGTCAGTGTAAAACGCTTTGATGCACGCTTGACAATAACAACAAACACTTCTTCCAAGCGCCTCAGCATAGCAGTCGGAAACATAAATAACGCAGTACTGATGGAAAACGCTATTAATTATTTAAAAGCAGAGAAATAAATATTACATATGCCTTGCACAAAGCAGCGCAAGGAAACGGGTTGCTAAGCTACGATGGCAAACTTTTTTCGGTTTTACCCCAATTATTGACATAGAACCTAATAAAAGCTCCCCGAAAGCGATTGCCTTCGGGGAGTAAATTCTATTTCAGCACAATTGCTTCAATAGGTTTTTCTTACTTGCTGGTGCAGTACATGAAGTACTTGTAGCCCAGGGGGTTGCAGAAGAAGCCGTCAATGCTGTCGTCGATCATGAAGATGTCGGTGTAGTAGTACAGAGGTACGATACAGCCGGTAGCCATCAGCATATCCTCAGCAATGTGCATCATCTCGTAACGCTTCTCGGCGTCGGTCTCGGACTTGATGGTAGCAATCAGAACATCATAGGTCTCAGCCCAGGTGCCGTTCTCGACCTTAATGTCATAGCCCATGCCGGTCAGGTCCAGGTTGTACATCTTCAGCTCAGCGTGTGCGTCCTTACCGAACTGCACATCGTTGTTGCCGGAGATGGAGGTCCACATATCCACGAAGCAGATGGGATCGTTATAGTCAGCCAGCCAGCCGTTACGAGCAACAGCGTAGTCGCCGTTCTTACGGGTGTTCAGGAAGGTGTTCCACTCCTGGTTCTCCAGATTCATGGTAACACCAACGGTAGCCAGAGCAGCCTGCAGGTACTCACCGATCAGCTTGTGGCCGTCAGAGGTGTTGTACAGGTAGGTGATGGTGGGGAAGTTGGTGAACTTACCGGTAGCTTCGTCGTAGTTGTAGTACTTCTTCAGAGTAGCAACAGCAGATTCGAAGTTCTCTTCGATTGCTTCAACATCATAGTAGCCGATGTAGTCCTCACTGGAGCCTGCGTTCTTGTAGAACTCAGTGCCATCGGGCTCGGTCATGCCCATAGCAACGAAGGAGGAAGCGGGAACCTGACCAGCCTGGCCGATCTCTACACAGATGTAGTCACGGTCAAACAGCAGACCCAGAGCGGCACGGATCTCAGCCTGAGCCATTTCAGCCTCAACACCGGTCAGAGTGTTGCCCTCGGGCAGGATGTTCTCGTTCACATTCCAGTTGACATAGTAGGTACCGATCTGACCGACAACGCGGTATTCGGTGGGGTACTCTTCTTCCAGAGCAGCGATTTCGTTGGTGGGAACATCGTCGATCATCAACCAGGAGCCGTTCTTGAAGTTAGCCAGCATATTGTTGGAATCGTCGGACAGATAGCACTTCAAGGTTTCCAGCTTAACGGTGTCAGCATCAACATAGTCGGGATTCTTGGTCAGAGTGATCACGGAGTTGTGCTCCCAGCCGGTCATGGTGTAAGGACCATTGCAGACATAGGTAGAAGGATCGGTTGCCCAAGCTTCGTTGGCTACAACATCCTCACGAACAGGGAAGTAAGTGGGGAATGCCAGCAACTCGTTCCAGTAAGAAACTGCATTGTTCAGGGTAACGACCAGAGTCTTGTCGTCGGTAGCTTCAACAGCCAGGTCGTCCTTGTTGTCAGTGCCGTAGCCCTTAACAACCTCGAACATATAGCCGTAGTCAGCGCCCAGCTCGGTGGAGGCAGCGCGCTTCCATGCGAACTCGAAGTCCTTAGCGGACATATCCTTGCCGTCGGACCACTTC
>JAZNHQ010000105.1:0-2637 GCA_045577035.1 Faecousia sp.
TCGAAATGCTGGAAAAGGCCTACCAGCAGACGCTGTGGCTTCGTAGCCATATACTTGGGGTGATGTACGATATGATCGATTTTGGTTCCGCAACCAAGCGGATCATCGGGGAAGTGTCGGTCTCCCAGACTGATTCTAATCAGATGGTCTGCCTGGTGATCCCGGAGCCACTTCCGGGGCTGAAGGAACTGACAGGTACCCTGGAAGAACACTGGGTCCGGATGATCCACGAGGCCATTGCCAAGCAGGCAAAGACCGGCATCCCGCGCTTTGAAAAGGCCCATGTTCATATTCGGATCACTGCAGCCCGGGGAACCAATAACAGCAAGGTTTGGGACACATCCAACCGAGCAATCAATGTGATCATCAACAACCTGAAGGGTATCTTTTTCGATGACGATGACTTTGAGCATATGTCCTGCAGCATCGAGGCCAGCTGGGGTGAAATCGGTATGACAGAAATCCGGATCTGTGATCAAAAGGAATTGAGTCAGATCAGGGTTTTTCGGAGATGAGATGCTGTGTCCAGCTATCTGTGTGCCCTTGCACTTCCATTCTTTACAATTTGTTGATTTTTCGATATATTGTAGATAATATAAAATGATGCCAAAGTTTGTTATTCCTGTGTTAAAGGAGCCCCTATATATGAGATTTACTTTTTCCTGTGACAATGAAAAACTAACCTGTGCCAGCCGGGAGCAGGCGTTGACCCTGATTCGGCCGGAGCATTATCAGAACCTGCAATCCGTTTGCAGGGATGGTGCGCTCCTCTTTGACGGATACTCTATGTGCTTTCGCGGAGAATGCCTTGCCGCTCTTTCCGGAGAGGCTTTTTCCATTACGCTTCGAATCTTGCCCCTGACCTTTTCTGCCTATGGCGACGGCCTGCTGTCTTTTTATGAAGAAAATAGCCGGGAAGGCATGGAAATCATCCTGCAAAAGGGAGGTGTTCTTGCTGTGCGGCTGGGTACCGGTCGGGAGTGTATCGATTTTACTTCTCTGAATGCCCATGTGCGCCCCAGTATCTGGAATGTGATTACGCTGGTGTTTCGCGGCTATGCCGGATGGTGCGATCTGTATGTCAACGGTGAATTCGCAAGCAGAAAGCAGTTCCGCCGGCATACGAAGCTTTCCCTGCCTGCGCGGTGCTGGTATCTGGGCAAGCGGGTGGATGGAAACCGGTTCCGTGAGGATGGCCCCTTCGGCAATTACTACGGCTTTCTGCGCGATGTTGAGATTGAAGAGCGGGCATGGACGGAGGAAGAGATCCTTGATCACCACGGCCGCTGGTATACCGGCAAACAGGAACCGGAATGGGTGGCCCTGGGTATGCCGGACCGCCGCTGCTACAAAGACGATCCCCATCGGCCCCAGTATCACCTGTGTCCGCCAGGCAAGTGGATGAACGAGCCCCATGGCCCTATGTTTTACAAGGGCAATTATCATATTTTCTATCAGGCCAATCCCCATGCTCCCATCTGGGATCACCTGGCCTGGGGCCATCTTATCAGCCGGGATATGATTCACTGGGAGGACTGCCCGCTGGCCCTGACTCCTGAGGACGGCACCGTCTCTCCCGATGGCTGCTGGTCTGGGTCTTCGTTGATCGATAAGAAGGGCAAGCCCCGGATCTATTTCACCGCAGGCAATGATTCTGTCTTCCCCAATCAGTCTGTGGCGCTGGCTACTCCTGCGGATGCAAACGATGACCGGCTTTCAAGCTGGTATCAGCACCCAGAGGCACTGAAACGGCAGAACATAGGCTGGATGGGTGAATTTCGGGACCCCTTCGTCTGGCTGGAGCAGGATACGTATTTCATGCTGGTGGGTACCGGGGACGAACATAACGGCGGAGGAAACGCAGCCCTGTACAGTTCCCCGGATGGCACAACCTGGGATTGCCACGGAATGATCCTGGATTATGATTTCTCCATGAACACGGAACTTGGACATGTGTGGGAACTGCCCGTATTGCTTCCCCTGCGGGATGAAAGCGGCACTGTGGTCTGCCACTGCCTTCTGCTCTGCGCCTGCCAGATCGAGGGGGATATCGTGGAAACCTACTATTTCCTGGGTCAGTGGGACGCAGATGCCCGTCGTTTTGAAAAACTGCACGACAAGGCCCGCCTGGTGGATCTGGGAAAGGGTGTTTTTACCGGCCCCAGTGGCTTTGTTACCCCGGATGGCAGAAGTGTCCTGTTTACGATTGCACAAGGCAGACGGAACTTCCGGGCAGAGCAGATTGCGGGTTGGGCACACAACGGCGGTATGCCTGTAGAACTGTTCTGGAAGGAAAACGGTCTGGGTGTGCGGCCCATCCAGGAAGTTAATTCGCTGAGAGAATCTCTTCTGGTAGATGAGCATATTTCTGTAGAAGCTGTCAATTCTTTGATGGCCCAAAAATCCGGCAATCTTCTGAATCTGGAGATGACCGCAGTGGGCGACAGCGCATCGGTACTGCTGTGCGGTGGTGAAGAAACAATAGAGGTCCGCTATGACCGCAAGAAAATGCGCTTGATGGTGCTGGATTCTCAGGGGGAAGAAATCGGTCGATACAGAGGCGGTGTGGACGATGTGGACATCGGCGATAGCCCCATCTGTTTCAGCTGCTATCTGGACCATTCTCTGCTGGAAATT
>JAZNHQ010000106.1:0-2098 GCA_045577035.1 Faecousia sp.
GGACGTGTTATCCGGAACCTGGGCTACCATGTGGAATCTCTGGCCATCGTGGATGCCATGGATGCTGAAACCGGCACCATTACCTTCCGGAATCAGGAGGTTCAGTAAATGGCAAAGACAAAGAATCCTTCCACTGCGTCCGTTGAGAATATCTATTCTCTGGACGGCAGAGTACCGTTGCTGAAATCCATTCCCTTTGGCCTTCAGCACGTTTTGGCAATGTTTGTTGCCAACATCGCTCCTATTATGATCGTTACCGGAGCCAGCGGTTTGAGCGTTCAGGAAACTGCTTCTCTGATCCAGACCGCTATGATTATGGCCGGTATCGGTACCCTTGTGCAGCTGTTTACCGTGTGGAAGCTGGGCGCAAAACTGCCCATTGTCATGGGCATCAGCTTTACCTTCGTGTCCGTGTTCTGCTATGTTGGTCCCCGGTGGGGCTATGAGGCTATCATTGGTGCTGTCATGGTAGGTGGTATTATCGAGGGCTTGCTGGGCCTGTTTGCAAAATACTGGCGTGGCATCATTTCTCCTATCGTTTCCGCCTGTGTGGTTACTGCCATCGGCTTCAGCCTGCTGAGTGTTGGCGCAAATTCCTTTGCCGGTGGCGTGGGTGCTGCTGACTTCGGCAGCGCACAGAACTGGATCCTGGGCACCATTACACTGGTCTGCTGCATTCTGTTTAACATCTTCGCCAAGGGCCACCTGAAGCAGCTGTCCGTCCTGTTTGGTCTGGTTGTTGGCTACATCGTTGCTCTGTTTATGGGCAAGGTAGATCTGTCGGCTCTGGAGGGCATTGCAGTTGTTTCTCTGCCCCAGATCATGCCCTACAAGCCCGTATTCAATCTCAGTGCCATCGTTTCCGTCACCATGATCTTCCTGGTCTCTGCAACAGAGACCATCGGTGATACCTCCGCTATGACGAACACCGTTCTGGGCAGAGAATCCACCGATAAGGAAATCTCCGGCTCTTTGGCCTGTGACGGTCTGATCAGCTCCCTGTCCGCCTGCTTTGGCTGTATGCCCATTACCTCCTTCAGCCAGAACGTGGGCCTGCTTGCCATGACCAAGGTTATCAACCGCTACACCATTGCTACCGGTGCCGGTATTCTGATCCTTGCCGGTATTTTCCCCGCATTTGGTGCAATCCTGGCAACTCTGCCTGAGGCTGTTCTGGGTGGCTGCACGATTATGATGTTCGGTAACATCGTGATTTCCGGCCTTCAGATGATCGGCTCCTGCGGCTTCAGCCAGCGTAACATCACCATCGCAGCCCTTTCTCTGAGCATCGGCCTGGGCTTTACTCAGGTCCCCGAGATGTTCAATATTTTCCCTGACATCATCCGCACCATTTTTGCTGAAAACTGCGTTGCAGTTGTATTCCTTGCTGCCATCATTATGAATCTGATCATGCCGAAGGACAGTGACGCTTAATGGATAAGCAAACCTTTTTAGCGACCTACAATCTGACCGAATGTGATTTGCAGGAAGCGAATAGCTCTTGGGAAGAACTCTCGTTGATTGCTGATGAATACGGTAATCTGGAGCATTCCCTCCGGGAGATCGGCAAATCCTTTATCGATGAATACCTGTACGATATTGAAACAGCAGGCATCCATTCCTATCGCTATCGCACAAAAAGAGTGGAACACCTTTTAGAAAAGGTAATCCGTAAGCGGAAGGAGAATCCGGAAAAGTTCGCACTGTTGGATCACACCAATTACTATAAGTTTGTAACTGATTTGATTGGCATCCGTGTATTCTTCCTTTACCGGGAGGATTGGAGACATTTCCATCAGTATCTTACCAGCCAATTTGAAAACGATCCTGCGTTGTATATCATAGATCGGCTTCAAGATTTTGATGAAGATCCTGAGCATTATTACCTCGCAGAATGTCCCAGAGCGTATAAACGAACCGGCGACAGCAAAATCTATGACAGCAAACAGATCGAGATCATTACCGATGGAATCTATCGCTCTCTGCATTATATTGTCAAGTATCAGGGGCAGTATATTGAAATCCAGGGTAGAACGCTGTTTGAGGAAGGCTGGGGCGAAGTTGATCACGATATTGTATATAAGGAAGCGGAGGATGA
>JAZNHQ010000107.1:0-3442 GCA_045577035.1 Faecousia sp.
CTCGGAGAAGGTTGCCAGGGCCATGGTGATGGTACCGGTGGCGATGTCGTAGTAGTATTCGTTGTGCTCATCCACTTCTGCCAGGCTGTATACGCGGGTCATTTCCACGGTCTCGCCGTTTTCCACGTGGTACAGCGTCAGGTTGCCCTGGTTCAGACCCTCAATGGCCACATTGGTCAGGGTCACGATGATGGGCTTGGTGTTGTTGGCGGCAACGCCGTCAACGTGCACGTTCATGGACACCATGGTCTCATCAGCGCTCAGGGTGATGTTGGAGGTGGTCTTTTCCATTGCGGTGGCGTTCAGGGTGACGTTGTTCGCGCCGTTTTCCAGCTGGGTGCCGGAGGGAACCAGCGCGGATGCGTTGCCGTTGCCGATGGTCACATCATTGACCACCTGGTTCTGGGCGTTGGTGGTGACATTTCCGGCAGGCTTCTGCTGGATGCTGTCAGGAGTAAAGATAACGCCGGTGTTGGAAACCACCATTGCTGTGAAGGTCAGGTCCTCCACATTCTCAACGCCGTTCAGCGTGAGCTGGAATACCTTGCTGTAGCCTTGGCTGGCCGGTCTGTAGGATCCCAGGAACTGCAGCAGCATATCGTCGGTGTAGACGAAGTTCTGCGTGCGGTAGCCTTCCTCCTGTGTCCAGGAAACATTCACCTGGATGGTGACGCCGGTAACATCGCCGCCCAGCTTCAGCAGATCCAGCATGCTCGCTTCCACCAGGGGCTGGAAGACGAACATGGATGCGCTGGCCATGGTCTTGTTGAAGCCCAGGACCTCTGCGAAGCGGTAACCGGTGCCGTCATGGATGGGCAGCTGGGCGTTGTCCTCACGGAGGTAGAAGCGGTTGGCAGGAACGTTCAGGACGCCGGAGTTGTCCGCACTGCTGTCGATGATATCACCGTAGCTGTTGGCGTATCTGGCGACCAGAGCGTGGCCGTTCAGGTCCAGAGTCATGTCCTCGTAGACAGAAACCATATTCTCAGAGGTGTCCTTTAACAGGACAACTGTCTGACCCTCGGCGCAGTCCATCATTGCCTCAGCGATGGTGGAGTAGGCCTTGTTGGTGGTGGTGTTCTTTGCCACGATGGGGTTGGTGTATGTATAGGTCTGACCGATGAGGTAGCTTTCGCTCTCATTGGCAGGGTTGTACATCTTCAGCTCCAGGGTAACCACCAGGTCGGGGTTAGCCAGCAGGAACTCGTCGTCGAAGTACACGCCGCAGTTGAAGTCCTTAACGGTCTCGTAGACTTCCTTGAAGGTATACTTCAGGCCGGGCTCGCCCATATGCTCAGCGGCAAAGGCCATGATCTTGACGGTCTCACCTGCCGCCACAGTCACGGGGGCATAATTGCCGGTGGGGACGTTGACCCAGTCGTAGGACCATTCGTCGTACTGTCCGGACAGCCAGCCGTCGGCTGTGCCGTCGCTGTTGAAGGTAACTTCCTTGTTGACGGTCAGCTCGAAATCCGCGTACCACTTGCCGTAATAAGCAAGCTGTTCCTCGGTAACCGTTTCCACACGGAAGTTCATTGCGAAGGTGAGATCTTCTTTGGTGATCTCGGAGATCTTCGCGGTGGGGAGCGCAGGGGTCGTCTCTGCGGCAAGGACAGTGGCAGGCACCATGCCAAGCACCAATACCAACGCCAGCGCAAGACTCAAAATTCGCTTCATTGTGTTTCTTCCTTTCTATAAAGCTTATCGACATATATCGAAAGCTATATTTTGGTAATATATACTATACATTTAATCAATAAGAAAATCAATCTGCCGATTATACTAAATTTTTCAAATATCGCGTTCCGGTTTTTGGTTCTTTCTGTGCGCATTCCCTTAAACAGGAAAAAATGGACTGCCGAGGCAGTCCATTTGTATTTTAAAGGGAAGCAAGTACTGCTTGATAATACGCAAAATCCTGCTTGGCGAACCAGAACCGGTCACCGGGACGGGGTGCTTCGATGCCGATGGGACCGGCAAAGCCTACACTTTGCAGCTTTTGCAGATAGACCCGGTGGTTGATGGCACCCTCGCTCAAAGCGGTGGGCGTGCGATCACCGGCTGCCGGCACAGAGTTTTTCAGGTGGGTGTAGAACAGCTTGTCGCCGTAAATATCAATGGCTTCCTCAACAGTGGGACAGCCGGCAAAATACACGGTGTTGCCGTAGTCCATGTTGATACCCACGCTGGGGCTGTCGATGAGATCTACCAGCTTCTTGGAGGGTGCGGGCAGGTCGTGGATGTAATTCATATGGGTCTCAAAGGCGAACTTCATACCCATGGCTTCCAGGCCCTTGGCCAGCTGCCGGTAGGCCTCTACGGTCATATCCCATTGTTCCTGGGTTGCCACAGCACTGCCGTGACGGGCAAAATCCCGGTTGCTCACGCTGGGATCGGTGCTGCGAATGGTCGCAGCGGCGGTGTTGCACAGAACGGTGCCGCACATATCATGGACGAGCTGAGCCTTTTCCAGAGCCTTCTGCACGCCGGCAGCGCGCAGCTCCTTGTCATCGCTGTAAATATTTTCGATGTTAATGCTGAACTGGATGTTGGGCAGGCTGTACTTCTTTTGGGCGGCGGCGATCTGGTTCACATATTCCCCGAAGGTCATTCCTTCCAGATCCTTGGGAGGATTGCCCCGGAACTCAATACCGTCAAAACCGATATCGGCAGCCATGCGGCAAATGCTGTCGATGGAGTTGCCGCCGTAGCTGTTGAAACTGGTTTCGCCGTAGTTTACATGCATAATGGTAGGATTCATAGTTTACCTCCTGAATATAACGGATATATTTATTATATAGCATATTTTTTAATATGCAAATATGAAATTACTTGAAATCTATTGCAAAAAGTGCACTGTTTTGCTATAATACCGGAACGGGCCGGGAAAACGGGCCAAATTCCGAAGTTTCTATGGTGATTGAATGAAAAGTAAAAAAATTTTATTATTGGTCGCAGCCTGCCTGCTGTTTGCTCTGTGCTGTACAGCCTGCGCGCCGGAGGAAGCTCCGTGGCCGGACATTTCTGAGTTCTACACGCTGACCGATCACGGTGACTCCACCTATTCCTACAGCATCAAGGACAAGAACGGCAACGTGCTTTTTGAGCAGGAAAAGGTGTCCATAGCCCCTGAGACGACCCAAGCCTCTCCCTACGTTTTCGGTCTGGTCACCCAAACCGGAACCGGGCTTTCCACCAATTGGGCGGTGTTCTGCGATGTGGAAAACGGCAAGGTGTCCGATAAGTTCCACTATGTTCTGGGCGCCAACGACAAGTATGTGGTGTATGCCCAGGATACCACCGATGGGCACTTCATCATCGTTCAGGATATCTTCGACATTGAGACCTATTTCACCAAAACCAAGCTCAGACTGGTTTCCTCTGTGGCATCCGATTTTGTGATTGCCTGCAGGTTTGACGAGGCCGGCAACGCCATCGTCAC
>JAZNHQ010000108.1:0-2228 GCA_045577035.1 Faecousia sp.
GTTGTCTTCCTAAGCCCGCTTGGCCTCCGACTTCTTGTTCTCCACCACCTTGGCGCGGACAAAATCGGTCATATCCTTGATCAGCTGCTCCAAACGCAGCACACCACCGTCACGGGTCTTGAAGGGCTTGCCGTCTGCACCGTTCATAGTGCCGTGGCCCACATGATCCAGCTGAACATTTTCACTGACAATGCCGCTTTTCTTGGCGGCACGGAAGATCTGCTCAAAATGCAGGTTCTGCCGCTTATCGGTCACATAGAGCATTTTGTCCGGATTCCAATCCTGCATACGCTGCACCATGGTTGCCAGGTCGGTGGTGGCGTAAATGGCAGAGCCGTCGGACTTGACCAGGATGCAGGGAGGCACTTCCTTCTTGTCGGTCTCCTCTGCCACGGGGATCACCCATGCGCCTTCGGACTGCACCGCATAACCTCGGGTCTTCAGATCCTCTACCATGGCAGGGATGTAGGGGTCGGCATCGCTCTCACCCAGCCACTTTTCAAAGTGGACATCCAGGGTATCATAGATGCGCTTCAGATCGGGCAGGGAAATGCCCATAATATGATTCCAAATGGCACGGTAGCCACGGCGACCCTGCTGCAGCTCATAGGTAGCGGTATGCGCCTTTTCGGCAAATTCAGGGTCGGACTTTTTGGAAGATGCGGTGGGGTAGATCTCCTCCAGCTCTGTCAGCGTGAAGGGAGATTCAGTGGGGTATTCGCCGGTGTAGTCCGGGTCAAAATAGCACAGCCCCGGCTGGCGCTCCTGCAGCTCCGCAATGATCAGACCCATCTGCAGACCCCAGTCGCCCAGGTGTACATCGCCGATGGTGTTGTAGCCCAGAAGTTTATGCAGCCGCTTCAAAGCCTCGCCGATGATGGCAGGGCGCAGGTGGCCGATGTGCAGAGGCTTTGCCACATTGGCGCCGCCGTAGTCCACCACAGCGGTCTTGCCTGCGCCGGGTTTGGCAACGCCAAAATCCGGGGCGGTGCGCATTTCTTCCAGATAAGCCTGCAGGAAACCGTCGGACAGCTTCAAGTTAATGAAACCGGGCATGACAGCCTCGCACATAGAAAAATCTGCCTTGTCCAGCTGCTCTGCCACGGCGTTGGCGATCTGGATAGGGGCGCATTTGTAAACCTTGGCAGCGGCCAAAGCGCCGTTGCACTGGTACTGGCACAGGTCGGGCCGGTTGGATACGGTGACCTTGCCGTAAGCGGCATCGTAGCCGGCCTTTTCAAAGGCAGCAGCCATCTTGCCGGAGATGATATCCAATATCTTTTCCATTTCTAAACTCCTTTATTCTGAGCCATCCATTCCAGGTAATCGTCGTAAGTGCCGTAGCGGTCAATGATCGTACCGTCGGGCTGGAAGGCGATCACGCGGTTACAGGTGGAGGTCAGCATTTCGTGGTCGTGGGAGGCCAGCAGCACAACGCCGTTGAAGGCTTGCAGACCCTTGTTCACGGCCTGGATGGATTCCATGTCCAGGTGGTTGGTGGGCTGATCCAGCAGCACCACATTGGCACCGCTGAGCATCATCTTGGACAGCATGCAGCGAACCTTTTCGCCACCGGACAGTACATCTACGCTCTTGAACACATCCTCGTTGGAGAACAGCATACGACCCAGGAAGCCACGCAGATACACATCGTCCTTCTTGACGCTGTACTGCCGCAGCCAGTCCACCAGCTCCATCTTGTTGCCCTCAAAATACTGGGAATTGTCCTTGGGCAGGTAGCTGCGAACGGTGGAGATGCCCCACTTGATGCTGCCCTCATCCGGTTCCAATTCACCCATGAGGATCTGGAACAGCGCGGTCTGTGCCAGCTCGTTCTCACCCACAAAGGCGATCTTGTCATTCTTGCCTACGGAGAAGTAGACCTTGTCCAGCAGCTTTACGCCGTCCACGGTCACAGACACATCGTTGACGGTCAGAATGTCCTTGCCCAGCTCTCTCTCGGGCATGAAGCCCACGAAGGGATAGCGGCGGGTGGAGCAGGGCATTTCTTCAACGGTCAGCTTGTCCAGCAGTTTACGGCGGGCAGTTGCCTGCTTGGCCTTAGCCTTGTTGGCGGAGAAACGCTGGATGAACAGCTGCAGCTCCTTGATCTTCTCTTGGTTTTTCTTGTTCTTGTTGCGAATCATGGCCTGCACCATCTGGCTCGATCCCTACCAGAAGTCGTAGTTTCCCACGTACATCTTCATTTTGCCGTACTCGATATCCAC
>JAZNHQ010000109.1:0-5668 GCA_045577035.1 Faecousia sp.
ACGATCCGACTTCTGATTGAACAAACTTCTTTCCGCATGAAGCTTTGGGAAACGGAAAGAGAGCCCACGGGCGCTATGAAAGCGAAAAAAGAGCGGCTGAAGAAGTGTTTTGTCAAGGGTAATTTTATCTTTCTCATCAAAATTGATTTCACTTAATATGATCTATTGCATTTGCAGTCAAGAGATATGCAATAATTGAAGAAAAACGAAGAAAAATCGCTACTCAAGAATAAATCAGAAGTATCAATGAAAAAAGCTAAATTTATTGAAATGTTAGTCCCAAAAGAATGACGATAGAATGAAGCGTGTTGGAACGACTAGAGCTCAGAGAAACTTGTTAGCGCGCGACATTCGCATTGTCGAGGCCAGGGGTTCGACTCCCCTATACTCCACCAAGCAAAAGAAATCCGAACTTGATTCCTATAGGAAACGGGTTCGGATTTTTTCTTTACTAGAATTGTACACAAAAACAAATATAACCTTAAACGTGAAAGAGAGCGTTTAGGCATTATAAAACCAAGTTAAGTAGCATAAAGAGCGACAGCTATACTTCGGTTAGTACAAGAGCTTCTTCAAAGGTCAGTGCTTTATCTATATGAACTGCATACAGTTCATCAATTTTCTGGATAAGGTCAATGCATGTGTGTTTCTGTTCAACTTTACCCGTAGTCTCGCGTTCAGACACAAGAGCATTCCGAACTGATTTATAGTCAATCGCTGCCATGCGTTTGATAGCTTCCCAACATGAGTGGCGCAATGCGGCAGACGATCACAATCCTCATGCCCATATTCTGTTGACGGTTCGTCCTTTGGATACAAACGGAAAATGGCAATACAAAACGGAGAAGGAATACTTGTGCGTCCGTAACGGAGAGGAACGAGGATTCACAGCTTCTGAGTTCCTTCATACACAGGATGAGGGCTGGGAGAAACAGTATCCTTACAAGGTCGGCAAGAAGAAGGTATATATGCCATCTTCCCAAGGCGAGGCGCAAGGTTTACAGCTTGCGTCCAAGTATCCAAAGAGCACTACCTATGGCAGGCAAAACCCCATCGCCGAACGGTGGAATAGTGAAGAACAGCTTGTTCTCTGGCGAAGCGCATGGGCAGATGCAGTCAATCTGTATCTGGAACAGGCCGGTTATGATGAGCGCATTGACCATCGCAGTCATGCAGATTGTGGTTTAGAAGAACAGCCAACGGTTCACGAAGGCATTGCGGCACGGATCATGGAAAAGAAGGGTTTTCTCTCTGATCGTTGCGAGATGAACCGGCAGATCAGGGCAGATAATTCTCTCCTCCACCAGTTGAAGGAAGAAGTGAAGCATCTGTTGTCCGTCGTTGCAACGAATATCCCTGTCATTCTTGAAAATTTGAGAGATCAGATCCTTTTGATACAGTATCAGCTGCTTTTCAATGCAAAACGGCTTGTTTCTCTGGGGGAACGCATTGGCTCGATTTCAAAGGTTTATAAAGAGTATTCGCATATTCAGTCTCAACTGAAGGAAAAAAACAAGCAGCGTAAAGCGTTGCTTGTGGGGAAAAGTGCTTGTGGTTCTCTCCAGTTTGTGAAGCGGGCACAGATCGATGCGAGATTATCCGGTGTGATGGAAGACATGGAAGAACTGAAAAGTCAGAAGAATCAGTTTCTCTTGCGAACAGGCTGTGATGAGCAAGAGGTGGCACAGTTGGATCAGCATCTGAAGACTTTATCCAGCAGCAAAGATCGGTTGGAGAAACAGCAGAGCGAACTATCTGCAAAGAAGATCCAGACTGTAGATGAGTATTGGGAGATCAATGACAGTATTCTCGCAGAAGAATCGTCAGTCATAAAAACCAAACGTAAACTGTTGCGCCCTGAACACAGGAAAAGACTCCTGCGGCGTTTGCAGGAGACTTACGGGAAGGAATATCGGTATGCGCTGGTATGTGATGCGGAAAAAACGGTTTGTAAAGAGTTGAAAGAGGAAGAATCCACAGTCTCTGTCGCATCCGTTTTGAATGTATTGAGAACTTCTGAGATTACAGCGGAAAATGTCTCGAAGCATTCGGAACGAAAGAACTCCCCATTACCTAATAGGTAAAAAGGCATATTCGTGGTAACGGAAAATTCAAAAGTTTTATTAATACGTAACGAAACTGCACATCTTTTGTAACATATCATGCAAAAAATATAGTGTATAATGTAATTTGTTAAATTCTGCTGTTCGTTGAAATGCTTTCCCGTTGATCTATCAATTTCCTTTCGATATTCATTCTTCCGATGATCGTTTTACGGCACAGGTATAAGACAGGAGTGGCGCAAATGAAGAAAGTAACAAATCACATCTGGATGAGAATCGCAACATGGCTTATGGTGGCTCTGATGCTGTTTTCGACGATGGGCCAGACTGGCGTGGAGGACACGAATCCTCTCCGGCATGTGTTGCCTTCTGCAGTGGCGGAAGCAGGCAACGATTCGGATGGTACCAGAATCGAGACCCTCTCCATCCAGTGGATTACCGAAGACAGTACAGATAAGCCCGAAACGGGGGCGGTGGGCGATGCCCCTGTTACTTCGCTGGAGCATCTGTACCTTGCTCCCGATACTGCCGATCCAGTGGAAATGAAATATCAGGTGGAAGTAGCCTTCTCTGGCCAGTATGATTACCAGCCTGGAGATATTACCCTGCGCATTCCTGCGCAGGTAATCCATGGCCGAACCATCGCTAATGGGGAAGGAACAGTAGATCCGGACAGCTATCTGGATACGCTGGCCCTGCCTGTGCCGCAGGCTCCCTCCACCAAGGCTGATTTCAACTGGGAATTGGTTGATGGGGAATACATCATCACCAACACCTGTACCATCGGCGCTACCAGCACTGCCACCTTCCAGTTCACCATCAAGGATGTGAATCCGCTGGATGTGGTGGATATGGCTGTCAGCGACCCCATTCAGGCGACTGTGGAAGTGAAAACCAATCAGGGCAATGTGATCAGCGCCTACAGCAAGGCACTGACTGCCCAGATCGATACCTACGCCAAGGTGACCGCTGCCTATAAAAACAACGAAAACTTCTTCGACGGCACCAACAAGGAAATCCCGCAGGCAATGTACGATGCTCTTGCGGAGCGTGTTCCCGGCGCCAATCCGGAAGATTACCTTTATATCCCGTGGTATACCTATGTGTATCATGAGGGCAACCAGCCCTTCACCCTCAGCGTGGAGGATCAGCAGCTGGGCGCCTATCTTCTGGATGCAGACCGGAACAAAACCCAAAAGGTATCCGAAGGCATTCTGCTGGGCGTGACGGAGTATGACGGCCAAACCCCGACCATCAACGGCGATACCCTCAATGCTGTCCTTTTTGAAAACGATTACTGCCCCGACACCAAGGAAGCCTACGAGCACACCGTGTATGTGTGGACGGCTTATCCCCGTGCCGATTTCACCTATGCCAAGGAAGACGATCCCCGCATCAACTATCTGTTTGAAAACGAAGCAACGTGGACGGTTACGGAAGTAGATGCCGCAACCGACGATGACCAGCGGGTGGAAACCACCGCAGAGGCTCTGGGCGAACATTCCTTTGCGCCCATGGAATGGTCCAAGCCCACCGGCCATTTTGAGGTGTTCAAATATACCGAGTCCAAAATCAACAAGGACTGGAACTACGGCTATGCCCTCAACCAGCTGCAAAAGGGCGAAGACGTGGAAATGAAATTCCAGCTGGAGTCTGCCGGCTATGGCTACAAGTGGACCAGCCACCTTACTTATCCCGGAGTGGTGGGCCCCGAGCAGCACAGCCCCGAGGATTACGGTCTCTATGGCTGGCGGCAGGTGATTGAAGACTACCAGACTTTCGTGGGTTTTGATGGCAACCCCCTGACTGCGGAGGACTACGAAATCCGCACCATGACCATCAAGGTGCCCACCTTGCAGATCTGGGGCAAGCGCGCCGATGCCACCTACGGCTATGTGCCGGACAGCTCGCTGCCCATCCCGGACCTGACTATCGAATACACCACCGATGGCGCCACCTGGCAGACAGCCGCCACCGTGATGTGGGGCAGCGATGGCAAGGGCGAAATGCAGATCACCCCAGCCAATGGCGTTACTGCCGATGGCAAGACCATCACTTTCCCTGAAAATGTTATCCAGACCCGCCACAGCTTCCAGAGCAACGTTTTTGGCGGGAAGACGGTTACTCCCTGCGATGTGGCCGCCATCACCTGGACGCTGGACAATACCATCCTGCTCAAGGCGGACAGTGAAAAGGTGTCCGGCCTTGTGGAGCAGCTCTTTGCCGCTGATGACAACCCCACCACCAAGTTCAAGAACGACGTGAAAATGGATGTTTATGGCTGGGTGGGCTATGAACAGGCGGCAGAAGGCGGCGACATGCTCCCGCCTGAGGAGGATTTCTACGATTCCTCCCGTGCCACGCTGAACGGCGCCAGCTACGGCGTTACCATGGATAAGTCCATGACCTATGAGAACGACACCCAGAATAAGTGTGCCGATCTGCACTATACCGCCAATGTATACGAGCAGAGCAATCTGAAAGATCGCGCCGAGTACGATGAGGCGGTGGAAGCCGGCGTGATCGCCAAGGAAACGGCAGGCATCTGGTATGATCTGCTGCCCCCCGGCGTGACCCCCGTGATGGATTCTGTACAGCTGCGCGGCAGCGACAGCGTTACCACCCAGTACGCCATTCCCAACTACAAAGGCAGTGGCCGCACCCTGTTGGTAGTGGAGGCTGATCTGACCCCTGTGCCCGAAGAAACGGATGATGGCTGGCGCGATGTGATCACCATCTCCTTTGATGCGGTGTATTCCTGGGAAAGCGCCAAGGATCTGGGCATGGATCTGGTGAACTATATCGCCTTTGAATCCTGCGGGGAAAACAATGACGCCCTTGGCTCCGTGGACAACGAGAGCGGCGAGCCGGACAATCCCCTTGCCGGTAACAATGTGACCACCCCCTCTATGCCCTCCGATGTGGCAAATGCCATGACGGATCTGAATCCCAATCATGATAACCCGGTGTTCGTCTACAGCAGCGCCGAGAACACCATCAACGTGGAAATGTACGCTGTTTCCAGCCTGAACAAGAGCGTTTCCAACGATTTGGTGGGCGTGTGGACACAGGGCCTGGCCGGGCAGGAACAGGTAACGGTATACGAAGGCCAGAACTACACCTACCGCTTGCGCGTGGAATCTCTGGCCAATACCATCACCCGGGATATCGTGATTTACGATACCATCGAAAACTACGATATTCCCGCCGGCGATGTGACCAAGGCAGACGACTACAACGACCGGGAAAGCAAGAAAAACTGGGCAGGCGACTGGCAGGGCGAAGGCCAGTGGCAGGGCACCCTGGTCAGCGTGGATGTATCCGAGTTCATCAAGGCCGGTTCTGCGCCTATTTTGTACTATGCCACGCAGGAGATCAATTTCCCTGATACCACCAATCCCAACCCCTCCGATGTGGAAATGGCCGACCTGATCGCCAATCCGGAATATGTGCTCACCAGCGATCTGTGGACAGCTGCGCAGGTGGATGCAAACGGCCTGTGGACGGTGCCTGCCGGTGTGAAGGTAACCGCCATTGCCATTGATGCCAGCCAGACTGCGGCGGGTGGCGCGTTTGAGCTGCATCCCGGCGAAAGCATGATGGCC
>JAZNHQ010000110.1:0-4125 GCA_045577035.1 Faecousia sp.
CATTCTGAGGAGCGAACGCGACGAAGAATCCCCAAAAGATTGCGTAAGCGGAAATGGAAAGGAAAATGAAATGGGATTTTTTGATAAGATCAAAGCCGGTCTGACCAAGACAAGAAATGCCTTGGCCAATACCCTGGGCGGTGTGTTCAGCGGTTTTTCTGAGATCGACGATGATTTTTATGATGAATTGGAGGAATGTCTGATCCTGGCCGACCTGGGCGTGGAAACTGCCACCAAGGCAGTAGACAGCCTGCGTAAGACCGTAAAGGAGCAGCATCTGAAAACCACCGAGGAGGCCCGTGAGGCGCTGAAGACCATCCTGGTGGAAATGCTGAATGTGGGCGATACCGCCTTGAACTTAAGCACCAAGCCTGCGGTGATCCTGGTCATCGGTGTCAACGGTGTGGGCAAGACCACCACCATCGGCAAGATCGCCACCCAGCTGGTGGGTCAGGGCAAGAATGTGCTGTTGGTGGCAGGTGACACCTTCCGTGCTGCCGCCGCCGATCAGCTGGAGATCTGGGCGCAGCGCTCCGGGGCGGGCATTGTCCGTCAGCATGAGGGCGCAGACCCGGCATCCGTGGTGTATGACGGTATCCAGTCCGCTAAGGCCAAGGGCGCCGATGTGATCATCATTGATACCGCAGGCCGCCTGCATAACAAGCAAAATCTTATGAATGAGCTGGGCAAGATCAGCCGCATCGTGGGCAGAGAGCTGCCCGACGCTGCCCGGGAAGTTCTGCTGGTGCTGGACGGCACCACCGGTCAGAACGGTCTGATCCAGGCAAAGCAGTTTAAGGAGATCGCCGGCGTGACTGCCATGGCGGTCACCAAGCTGGACGGCACTGCCAAGGGCGGCATCGTCATTGCGGTGGCCGACGCCCTGCAGATCCCTGTGAAATTCGTAGGCGTAGGCGAGCAGCCCGACGATCTGATGCCCTTTGAGGCACAGGAATTTGTGGAGGCCCTGCTGTGAGTATGAAAGTGGTCCTGGCAAGCAAAAATAAACACAAGCTGGAGGAGATCAGCAAGATCACGGAAAAGTTTGATATAGAGCTGATCCTCCAATCCGAATGCGGCGTAGACATTGATGTGGAAGAAAACGGCACTACCTTTGAGGAAAATTCCTACATTAAGGCCAAAGCCGTTATGGAAGCCACGGGCTTACCGGCTCTGGCTGACGATTCCGGTATTGCGGTGGATGCGCTGGGCGGCCAGCCGGGCGTGTATTCTGCCCGCTACGGCTTTGACGATACCCTGGACGATCATGGCAGAATGATGCTTCTGCTGAAAAACACGGAGCATGTGCCCGATGATCAGCGGCAGGCAAAATTCGTATGCGTGATCACCCTGGTCACGCCCGATGGAAAGACTATCCAGGCCAGGGGAGAGGTACACGGCATGCTAACCCGGGAGCCCCGGGGTGAAAACGGCTTCGGCTATGATCCAATTTTCTATTATCCCCCTGCGGGCTGCACCACAGCCCAGCTGCCCCCGGAGGTAAAGAATCAAGTATCCCATCGAGGCAACGCCTTGAAACTGTTTTATGAGAAGATGAAGGAGGCACATTATGCTGACAAGTAAAGATAGAGCCCAGCTGCGTGCCCAGGCCAATACCCTGGATACCACCTTGATGGTGGGCAAGGACGGCGTGACAGAAGCTTTGATCGCCGAGGCGGACAATCAGCTGACCGCCCGTGAATTGGTTAAGGGCAAGGTGCTGGAAAACGCCATGCTCAGCCCCAGAGAGGTCAGCGATGCCATCTGTGAGGCTACCGGTGCAGACGGTGTGTCCGTGATCGGCACCAAGTTTGTGATTTATCGCTTCAGCGAAAAAGCGCAGGAAGAGCGCAATCAGACCGGCCGTGCAAAGCGGAAGGAAACGCCCTCCGGTAAGAAAAACCCTGTGCGTAAGGGTGCGCAAGCCCGCCGCCAGGCAGCACAGAAGGTGCGCCAGCAGCGAAATGAATATTTCCGCCAGCAGGCAATCGAAAAGTCCATCGAAAAGGCAAGAGAGAGACAACTGCGCGAAGAGGATTAATACCGCGGGAGGGTATGGTTTATGGAGCAAATGTCGGATCAGCAAAGAATGGAGTTTTTCTGTAACGAGCATCAAGAGGGCTTGAGCGATGAACAGCTGAAAACCGCTGTTATCGGCCTTTTAAAGGAAAGCCGGGTGGCCCATGTTTTGGGCTGTGCCGAAACGGCTGTGCATTTGGCGCGGCTTTGGGGCGCAGATCCCATCGATGCCTACCGGGCGGGGCTGCTACACGATGTGACCAAGGCCTTGGATGGCCAAAGTCAGCAACAGCTGTGCCAGGCTTTGGGCTTGCAGGTGGAGGAATTCCTGTGGCGTAACCCCAAGACCCTGCACCAAATTACCGGCGCTGCGGTTGCCCAGCGGGTTTTTGGGGAAAATCAAAATGTATGTGATGCGATCCGATCCCACACCACCGGCTGTGCCGGTATGAATACCCTGCAAAAAATCATTTATATCGCAGATTATATGGAGCCAAACCGGGATTTTGAGGGCGTGGACGAGCTGCGCCGCTTGACCGAGACCGATTTGGACAGTGCGCTGAAAATGGGACTGGAAATGTCCGTTTCTGTACTACAGCAACAGGGCAGGGAAATCTGTCCCCATTCCATGGCCGCACTGAATGAACTGAAAAAGGAGAAAACAGTATGTTGACCGCAAAAGAAGTAGCTTATGAAGTAACCAAGGCCCTGGATATGAAAAAGGGCATGAATATCAAGCTGTTGAAAATCGACAAGGTGTCCAGTCTGGCAGATTATTTTCTGATCTGCACCGGCACCTCCAACACCCATGTCAAGACCCTGTGTGACTACGCAGAGTACACCCTGGAGCAGCTGGGCGAATCTCTGCTGGGCAGAGAGGGTCACCGTGGCAACTCCTGGGAGTTGCTGGACTATGGCTCTATCGTTGTCCATGTGTTTACCGAGGAAGCCAGAGAGTTCTACAGTCTGGAGCGTCTGTGGGCAGATGCGGAGGATGTGGATATCAGCAGCATTATCATTGAGGAATGAGAGGGACAGGCAATGATTTATGAACATAGTGTCATTGAGAAAAAATAGCAAAAATAGTGGGAAGAGCATGAAGTTTTCCACACGGATGTGTGGGATTTCTCCAAGCCCAAATATTATGTGCTGGATATGTTCCCTTACCCCTCCGGCGTTGGTCTGCACGCAGGTCATCCCGAAGGTTACACCGCTACCGATATCAACCACTGCTACACCCTCCTCCTTCTCGTCGCTGTTCACCACCGACTCGCCAACGACAGCTGCACCAGCGTAGAGCTGACGAATCTTGATGCCTACTGCTCTAAAGACACGCAGCAGACGCTCACGAGCCTCCTTGTCGCAGAGTATGAAGTTGTAGGTTGAAGAGAGCTGGGGGCTGTAACTACCCACAGGGTTCTTCATCTCGCTGCCCGAAGTGCCCTTATAGGTGATTGGATAGTGCTCCATAATAATCTCACCATCGGCAGACTTCACATTACGCATACGCTCGCTCAGGGCGTTCACATCCTGCTCCGAGATGCAGTTGTCGGCATCTGCCACAAATACGTGATCGGTGTAGCGTGCGCAACGCACAAACTTACCCGAAATGGTTACATAGGCATCGGTGATGGCGATACCCGCCTGCTGCTCTGCCTTCTCGCGCGCACGACGCAACGAATCGACAACCATCTGGCTGTTATCAACCAAACCTGCCAACATACCATCGCAACCCTCGGTCACGATAGTCTCAATATTCACAGCACCCTCTGCGGTCAATGAGCCTACGGCTATAACGACCTCCGATGTGCCGATATCAATGGCTACAACATAATTCTTCTTCTCCACGGCTATAATATTTTTCTTTAATTTCTCTTTATGGCTGACTCCTTCGTTCCTTCGTTCCTTCGTTCCTTCGTTCCTTTCTCTCTTCCTTCCTGTCTTCCCATCCAAGCTCCTTGTCAGAGTCTCCCACCCAAAGCCTTACTTTGAGCAGACCACCTGACCCTTGTAGCGGATTGAGATTCGGCTAAAGCTCTCCCAGCCCACATTGGTGAGACCCTTCTGATAAAATGCAAGCAGTTTGTCGAGTTTCTCCTCAATCTT
>JAZNHQ010000111.1:0-20416 GCA_045577035.1 Faecousia sp.
ATTTATCGCTCTGTTATTTCGATGCGTTGTAGGGACCGGCCTCCCGGACGGTCCGTTACCGCAGTGCGTAATTGCGGACCGTCGAGGACGCCGGTCCCTACAAGGGTGTACGATAAATACGAATTTGACCATTGGGGGCAAATGTGGTAGAATGGGGCGTACAAAGGAGTGATCGTATGGATCAGTATTCCCGAACCCGGTTTTTATTGGGCGCAGAGGGTATGGAAAAGCTGAAAAACGCCCGTGTGGCTGTGTTTGGCCTGGGCGGCGTAGGCGGATATGTGGTGGAGGCGCTGGCTCGCAGCGGCGTGGGTGCATTGGATTTAGTCGACCATGACACCATCAGTCTGACCAACATCAACCGACAATTGTTTGCCACTCACGACACCATCGGCATGGATAAATGCCAAGCCGCCAAAAGCCGTGTGCTTTCCATTGACCCCAGTATTCATGTAAACGCCATTAAGGCATTCTATATGCCCGATACCGCAGCGGATTTTGATTTTTCCCAATATGACTATGTGGTGGATGCGGTAGACACGGTGACCGCAAAATTGGCACTGATCACCGCCGCCAAGGAAGCAGGCACACCCATCATCAGCAGTATGGGTACCGGCAATAAGCTAGACCCCACCAAATTCCAGATCGCGGATATTTCCAAAACCTCCATCTGCCCCCTGGCTCGAATCATGCGCAAGGAATGCGCCAAGCGGGGAATTAAGCATGTAAAGGTTCTGTTCTCCACGGAGGACGCCATGACTCCCCAATGTGACAGCACTGAGGAAATGCCGGAGGGCAGACGAGCCCTTCCCGGCTCTGTATCCTTCGTGCCGTCGGTAGCAGGCTTGATCATCGCCGGCGAGGTCATTAAAGATTTAATCAAATAAAAAAACACTGTCATTCTGAGAAGGGTCGGTAATCGCCCCCTACACAGGATGACAGTGTATTTTTTAGTTCACCAGTTCGATGTCCAGGTATTTGCAGAAGAGCTTGGCAGATGCCATAACTTCGTCGTAGACCAGGGCATAGTGGTTGGCACCCACATACTGCATGAATCGCTCCATGGGTACATCGGGCAGCAGCTTGGCCATGGGATAGTAGGGGCAGAACTGCTCCTGCAGAGGAGTTTCCTCCTTGACGGCGCTGGCACCGGTCAGGTGCAGCTTCAGCTGTCCGCCGGGGTATTTCAGCAGCCGTGCCATGGTCAGACGGCCCTCATTCAAGCCGGACTTATTGGACAGGTAGCCAGCCGGAGCGCCGTTTTCCGGAGCCTCCGGGCCGCTGACCTCCGCCTTGCCGCCGGTAACACCGCAGGGGGCGTAGCCGCAGGCACCCACATCCATACCGTCCTCATGGAAGGTACGAAGATCCACATAGGCGGAAATCTTACCGCCGGAGAGCAGGGTCAGGATCAGCTGGGTCAGCATAACAGGCAGGTCTGCTTCACAGGAGCAGGGCAGCTCATCACCCAATACGCTCAGCGGCAGGCAGGCGGCCAGGCCATAGGTCTGGCTCAGCTCTGTATGGCAGCGCACATCCAGGGCATCCAGGGCGAATTCTTGTACATAGGCGTTAAGGCCCAGGCACATACGGACAATTTTATCCAGGAATGCGCCGGTGCTGCCGGACAGCTTGGAAAGCACCTTGGCTTCCATGGCCTTATATTCGTCAGAAGAAGCATCAAAGGCCTTCATCTTTACGATCAGCTCGGACACATCGAAGGAGAACACCTCTGTACCCAGCTTGCGGCGCAGCAGGCTCAGATCAAAATCCGCGGCGGTGATGCCGTTGAAGTTATGACCGAAGAAGCCCATTTTTGCCTCCCGCAGGCAAGCGATGGCACGGGCGGCATTTGCCAAAGCCACCAATTTCTCCTTTTTGCCGTGGCTATCGTCCAGATCCGCAAAGAACTCACATTTCACGCCCATTTCCTGCAAGCTGCCCTTCAGAGCAGCGGCGGCAGGGGCAGAGGACATTTCGGTTCTGCGGCCATGGTAGGTAAATTCGCTGACGCACCATACGGCCAGGGGCATGCCGAAGAACTGTCTGGCGGCAATGGCTGCCAGACGAGGCTCAGACCAGGTGGCGGCGAACAGTACTGCAAAATCGTAGCAATAGGGGTTATACTGCTTGGAAGCGGCTCGGGCAGCGGCCACATCCCCAATGGGGGCAGCAGCTTCCACCTCCACGCCCCAGTCGGTCAGCATATTCTGCAGCTTTCCGATCTGCTCGGTGGCGTCTTCCATATCATAGCCGTCGCAGTAAAACGGCAGCAGTAACGCTTTCGGCTTACGCATTGGCGTGAACCTTACGCAGGAACTCAGCGACCTCAGGCAGCACCACATCGTAGGGGCCGGGGACGCCGCACTCCAGGTTCATATAGCCCTCGAAGCCGATCTGCTTCAGAGCAGCCATGCCGGACTTCCAGTCGGTGTGGCCGTAGCCGGGAGCCAGACGGTTGCTGTCACCCAGGTGGACATGGCGGATCCACTTACCGGCGTCGATGATAGCCTGGGCAATGTCCACTTCCTCAATGGCCAGGTGGAAGAAGTCAGCGATCAGACCCATGTTCTTGGTAACCTCAGGATCGGCACGCTCCAGCATCTCCACGCAGTCGCACAGACGGGTCATGTACTTGGTCTCGTAACGGTTGCAGGACTCAATGAGCATGGCGGCACCGGGCTTGACGCAGGCACCCAGCTCGTTGACGATGGAAACATACAGCTCCTTCTCCTCCTCGGGCATCTGCTGATAGGGCTCGAACAGGGGCAGCGGATCCTGGGTACGGTACTCATACTCCATCTCGGTAATAGCGCCGATCTTGTTGGCGATGTCGATGGACTGCTTGTAGGCAACCAGTGCCTGCTTGCGGATCTCGGGATCCTTGTTCATCAGATGGCCGTAGTAGCCGGCGGTCAGCACGAACTCACAGGGCTTGACACCGGTCTTCTCCTCCATCTGGAGCATTTCGTCCAGCAGCTCGTCCTTCCAATCGGGAGCATCCACAAAAATTGCCATGCCGTCATAGCCCAGCTTGCGGACGGTATGTGCCTTTTCGGTCAGGGTCTTGCCGGGCACCATATTGGCGGTGCAGGAAAGCTTAATAGCCATAATTGTAATTCCTTTCGATATTTAGATAAGTAAAGACGGCGTGGCAGCTAAGCTGCCACGCCGGAATCTTAGTAGCCAGAACAATACATCGTTCAAAGCACCCAACGGCTGCTGCTGAAAATGCATTGTCGAGTGGACAGCGAGAGATTTTTTTGCTGAGCGTGTTTTGAGACCCGCAGGAATACTTTGTGTATTTCAAGGGGCTCAAAATGCGGTCAGCGGAAAAAGATCCGCTGATCCACCGGCAAGGGATTTTAAGTAGTAGCCGAAAAATTAATACTTTTTCTGGAACATAGCCTCACGGATCATCTTGGCGAAGCCTACGCCGTCAGCCTTGTCCATGAGCTCGTCGACCTTCTTGTCGTCCAGGGAGTCAGCAATGGCGCCCAGAGTCTCGATCCACTCGATGCCCTCTTCCAGAGCGTCACGGCCGTCCTCACGGTAGGGATACTGGTCGAAGGAGAACCAGGAGTCATAGCCCAGTCTCTTGACCCAGTACAGGTACTCACAGGTCTCGATGGGGTGGATAACACCGGCGATGCAGTCGTCATCCCAGTAGCCGTAGTTGTCGTTCACATGGCAGTGGAACAGCTTGTCGCCGTACATCTTCAGGATGGCAGCGGCCTCAGCAGGATTCTCAATGCCCATCAGGGAGTGACCGAAGTCCAGGGTAACACCCAGGTTGTCACGGCCGATCTCGTTGACCATCAGCAAAGTGGTGGCAGCATCGGACATGAAGGAACGCATCTTGGGCTCACGGGGCTTGTACTCAATGGACAGCTTGATGTCGGAGCGGTGATCACAGCACTCCTTAATGCCTTCCTGAATCCAGGTACGGCGCTGTACATAGTCGGTGGTGAAGGGATAGTCGTAGCCGTCCTGGCCGTTCCAAATGGTGACGATCTCGCCGCCCAGATCAGCACAGATATCCATCATGATCTTGGTGTCACGGACAGCCTGCTTACGCAGCTCGGGATCGGAGGAAGAGAAAGCACCGTGGCCCCACTTGCGCTGGGCAAAGTAGTCGGGGATGATGGAAACCAGCTGCAGGCCGGAATCCTGGATCAACTTCTTCATCTTATCAGCGGACTGCTCGGTGATGTGCCAGGTGCCGCACAGCTCACAACCGGTGATCTTGTCGATGGTGGTGGCTCTCTTCAGCAGTTCTTCTACAGTGTAGTCATCATTGTAGCCGCAGGACATGTAGCGGTCCACAAACTGACCCAGGTTACTCAGCTCAACGGAATACTTTCTTTTCATTGGTGTGCCTCCTGATTATTATTTTCAACGAAGCTATTACATCGTTGTAAGATTACATTCTAAATTATAATGTATTTTGAAGTCAATGTCAATTTCATATTTCAACCATATTTAGGGGTTAGAATTTGGTGGTTTTACCGAATTTTCCCGCAGAATTTGACTTACCTTTCCTTTTTGGTTAGAATATGAAGCAGAGAATTGATTTGGAGCGTGTAATTATGCCAACCAACGACAAGCCCGTAACCATTAAATCCATTGCCGCAGCCCTGGGGATCTCCTTCTCCACGGTCTCCAAGGCACTGAACGGCGACCCTGCTATCAGCGAGTCCACCCGGATCCTGGTCCAGGAAAAAGCCAAGGAGATGAATTACACCCGGAACTATTTTGCCTCCTCTTTGCGGCAAAAGGGTTCTAAAACCGTGGCCATTATCGTCAACGATATTGACATCCCGGCCTACGGCGAAATGATCGCCATTATTTCCGGCAAGCTAGCATCCTACGGCTACACCACCCTGGTGTCCGATTCCCGGTACAATCAGGAATACGAGCGCAGCAGTATCCGCAATATGCTCTCCCGACTGCCGGAGGCTGTGATTATTGCCCCGGCTGACCCTACCGGTGAGAATATGAAGCTCTTGGAACCCATGTATGCCACTGCCCTGGTGCTGGGCGATCCCAAGGGACTGCCCACCAGCTCACTATTCGTGGATCACCTGCACGCAGGCCGCATCAGCGCAGAGAAAATGCTGAAAAGCGGTGTGGAGCAGAATCTGATCTTCGGCGGCCCGGAGGGATACCAATCCAGCGAGCTGTACCTGGAGGGCATCCGTCAGGTCTATGCAGAGCACGGTTTGACCATCCCCCATGAGAATATCTTCCGCTTCGCCCCGGATCAGCAGACTGCCTACCGCAGATTTATGGAGCTGTGGCAGAATGAACCCGGCTGCTGCGAGGGTGCCATTTGCTTCTGTGACTCCATGGCCTACGGCATTTACCGGGCCTGCCGGGAGTTGGGTCTGTCCATTCCCGACGATATCAGCGTCATTGGCTACGACGACGGCCCTGCCAACGAGTTTACCGCCCCTCCCCTGACCACCGTGCATATGCCTAAGGATCTGGTGGCTGCTCAGTGCGCCCAGTTTGTGATCAACCGCCTGTCCGGCGGCGATACCCAGCTGCATCAATTTACGCTGAAGCCCTATCTTGCCGATCGGGGGTCTGTGAGGAAATGAAGATCACTTTTTTAGGGGATATCATGATCGAGCCCCCGGTGCTGAAAGCCGCAAAGCAGCCAGACGGCAGCTATAATTTTGACGGAGTTTTCAAATATGTGACTCCCATGCTGGAAAAATCCGACTATGTAGTGGGCAATTTGGAGACACCCCTGGCCGGTGAAGATGCCGGGTACACCGATACCCATCTGGCCTTTAATGCACCGGATACCTATGTGGATGCCTGCATGAAGGTCGGTATCGACCTGCTGTCCACCGCCAACAACCACACCTTTGACCGTGGCTATGAGGGTATGATCCGCACCATCCGGGTCATGGACGAAAAGGGCATTGCCCACATCGGCTCTTATCTGCCCGGGTCGGAGCGACCGGAGGCCCATTACGCAGAAATTGGTGGCACAAAAATTGCCGTGATCGCATATACCTACGACACCAACTATGGCGGCTCCGGCGGTCAGTGCCTTGCCGAAGGCGAATATGCCGGTACAGTGAACCTGCTGCGTCCCCAGGGAAGCGGCACCTACCTGCCCGGTGTGATGCGCGGCAAGGATTGGGTGGATAAGATGTTCACCAAATGGCCTCTGCGCGGCTTCAAGGATGCCAATGTGAAGGGGCAGCTGAAAAAGCATTTGGGCATGGTTGCCACCTATTCCCGTGCTGACGACAAGATTAACGAAGAAACCAACGCCCCCTACATCGCCCAAATGCAGGCCGATATCCGCAAAGCCAAGGAAAAGGCAGATCTGGTATTTTTCTATCCCCATGTGGGCGGACAATTCAATGAGGAACCCGGTGCTTTCTCCAAATTTGTATTTGAGAAAGCCCTGGAGGCCGGAGCAGATGCCATCATCGGCACCCACTCCCACATTCCGCAGAAAATGGTGATGGAGGGCAATGTGCCCTGCGCCTACTGCCTGGGCAATTTCAATATGAATCCCAATTCCTACCTGGCCATGCCGGAAATTCTGACCCAGTACAATTTTGCCATGCACCTGTATGTGGAAGACAAGAAGCTGGAAAAAGTCACCTTTACTATGATGGTAAATTTCGTGGACAAGGATGGACAGATCTGCTCCTATCCCCTGCACGATCTGTATCCCACCTTAAAGGGCAAACAGCAAGAAGCCCTTATGAAAGATGCCCGGAAGCTGCACCTGCGCATTACCGGCAGACCCATGAAAGGCAAGACCATCCGGGAAGAATACATAATCTAACAAACATCGGGGCATCTCGTTTGAGATGCCCCCGATACTTTACGCTCTAAATTTCAATTTATCGCACTGTCGTTTCGTTGCGCAAAGGCTTCCCCCTGGGGGGAAGCTGTCAAAAAATCGGCTCTTCGCAACCGATTTTTTGACTGATGAGGGGTAAGCAATGTCAGGCAACGCCCCACGGCACAGGTCCTGTGACCACCGCCCCTCATCCGTCACCAGTCTGCGCACTGGTGACACCTTCCCCCGAGGGGGGAAGGCTTTCGCTGCGCCTAACCAACTGCTCCGAACGATAAATTGGAATTTGAAGAAAAGGAAGGGGCACCTCGGTGAGGCACCCCTTGTTTATAGAATTAGGGATTGGTGACGGTTACATCTTCGTCGCCGGTGACGGTGCCTGCTTTGGCATAAACCTCCACAGCGCCGCAGCCGTTGACGGTCAAAGTGCCGCCGTCCTTTTCAAAGTAGATCTGCGGGCCATAGGTGGCAGTACCGCCGGTGACGGTGCAGCCGGAAATGGTGCAGCCGTCTGCCTTGACGGCGATATTTCCGCCATAGGTAGCGCTGCCGCCGCTGATCTCGGGCTTACCCTCGATCTCGGGATCGTCCGTAATGGACAGGCTGCCGGAGCTGGCGTACAGGTTGCCGCCGGTCTTACTGGATGCGGCAGTGCCGCCGCAGACCCTACCGCCGGTCATGACGATCGCGCCCTGGGAGTACACATTGCCGCCGTTGCCCTTGGCGTTACCGCCGGTCAGCTGACCGCTGACAATATTCAGCGTGCCCTTGGCATTGACCCGGATGCTGCCGCCTGCATTGCTGGCGTTGCCGCCGCTGATGGTACCGCCGTTGAGGGTCAAAGTACCGTTTTCAATGTGGATATTACCGCCATTTTTGGCGTTACCGCCGCTGATGGTGCCGCCATACAGGGTCACATGGGCATTGGGTGCCTCAAGCATCAGATTGCCGCCGTTTTCGGTGGCTGTGCTGCCGGTGACGGTACCTGCGTACAGGTTATAGGCCGCGCATACGCCGCCGATGCCGCCGTTTTTGGTGGAGCTGTTGGAAGTTAGATTGCCGCCAAACTGATTCAGAGCAGCAGTCTCACGATTTTGCACATAGAACACACGGCCGGTCTGGGTATTGCCGCCTGCGGTGTCATAATTGCTGATCACATCGCCGGCATAGTTGCCCTCTTCGTCTGCATGGTCACACAGATTCAGAACACCGTAGATATTGAACATACGGGTCACGGTGGAAGCGCCCTTAATGTCAAAGCCGTTCAGGCACAGGTTCAAGGTCTGGCCATCTTCCAGCTTAATGGTTTCGGTCAGATCATAATCTGCAGTCAGATAGTAATACTTGCCGCTTTCCCAAGTGCCGTTCCAGGCTTCCCAGGTGGGTACGGTCTGATCGCAGGTATGATCACCCTTCTCACCCAGCCCAGCGCAGACACAATGGTCTGCGTGGGTAGGGACTACGGGGGGTTCGGGTTCTTCGGTCGTTCCGGATTCCACAATGGACAGGTTACCGCCAGTGTATTCCATGGTCAAGCCCTCGCCCACAGTGAACCGGGTCTGATCCGCCTCTACTGCGCCGGTGGCAAAGATACCGTAGGTATCCGCCAGGGTCACGCCGATGGAAGCGCCGTCGGTCAAGCCATCTACAGAGATGGTCTTGCCGGTGGTCAGATACACATTACCAACGGTAGGTGCGCCGCCCACGATCATGGTGGGCTTGGTATTGATGAATACATCCGCACCGGCATTTTCCGCCTCACCGCCGGAAACAGTGCCGCCCAGGATCTGAAGCGTGCCGGAATTCACATAAATGTTACCGCCGTCCACAGACTTGCCGCCGGCGATGCTGCCGCCGTAAATGGTAGCCGTGCCGCCGTCGATCTGCAGGTTACCGCCGCAAACCACAGCATTGCCGCCGCTGATCGTACCGGCATACATGGTAAACACCTTGGATGTGCCGCCAATGGCGCCCTTATTGGTGGCGCTGTTGGAGATCAGGTTGCCGCCGAACAGATTGAAGGCAGCGCCGGTCTTGTTCTGCACATAGAACACACGGCCGGTCTGGGTGTTGCCGCCGCTGGTATCGTAATTGCTGATCACATCGCCGGCGTAGTTGCCGTTTTCGTCTGCGTGGTCACACAGATTCAACGTACCGTAAAGATTGAACAGACGGGTCACATTGGTACCGCCGATGATGTCAAAACCGTTCAAGCACAGGTTCAGAGTCTTGCCCTCATTCACCTTGACGGTGGCAGTCAGCTCCACATCGCCGGTCAGATAGTAGTACCCCTCGGTTTCCTTACCGGTCCAGGCTGTCCAGGAGGGCGCAGTCTCATCGCAGGTATGGTCACCCACAGCGCCCAGGCCACCGCAGATGCAGTGCGCCGCATGCTCCGTGGGAACATCGGGAACCTCAGGTGTGGGAATGGACAGTTCACCGTTTGCAAAGGCAATGCTCAGGCCCTCTGCCACAGTGAAGCGGGTCTGATCTGCTTCCACTGCGCCGGTGGCAAAGACACCGTAGGTATCTGCCAGGGTCACGCCGATGGAAGCGCGGTCGGTCAAGCCATCCACAGTGACGGTATTGCCGCTTTCCAGGTAGATCTCACCGATCTGGGCTTCGCCGCTGACGGTCACAGGCTGTCTTGCGTAGATGTCCGCACCCAGGTCTGCAGTACCGCCGGTGATGGTGCCGCCGGAAATGGTCACCTTGGCGGTGGTGGTGTTTTCAATGTACAAGTTGCCGCCCTTGATGGCTGTACCGCCGGTAATGGTGCCGCCATACATGTTAAACTGGCTGGCCACGCCGCCGATACCACCCTGCTTGGTGTTACCGTTGGAGGTCAAGGTACCGCCGTACATATTCAGCACGCCATAGCCGCTGGTCTTGCTGTTCTGGGTATAGAACACAGAACCGGTACGGCCAGCCTCATTGGAATAATTGGTGATAACCTTACCGGTCCCGCCGCTGTCCATCAGATTCAGCGTGCCGTAAAGGTTGAAGATACGATCCAACGTATCCTTGCCGGAGGCCTCGAAGCCGCACAGGTCAAGGCAGACTGTTGTATCGCCTGTAACGGTGGCAGTGGCGCTGACGGTCACATTCTGAGACAGATACCAGTGACCGGCATCAAAACCGCCGTTGCCGTCCCAAGCCTTCCACTCTACCTCCTGGTTACATACACTGCACAGAGCGGTCTTTGTTTCGAGCTTGGGGGTACGCTTAGTGATATACACATAATTTACATTCTTGCTGCCGGTGCCCAGGCCATAGATGGTGTCACCCACCTCAACACTGGAGAATTCGCCCACCAGAGCAGCAGAACCGGATACATTATAGACCTTGGCTGTCTTGGACAAGATGCCGGTATAGGTCTCGCCCTTTCTTGTGGCCAGAATGGTTCCGTCCTCGGAAACTGCCGTGACCACAGCATAGTCAAAGACGGTGGTATTGGAGGACTTGATGGAGGCAGGCTTATAGGCTACTAGGATCTCGTCGCCCTTTAGCTCCAGACCCAGTACACGCGCGGCTCTTTCGTCGATGGTGTTGGCCACGGTCTGGCTCTTGGTCTTCAGCTTCAAATGCTGGCCGTTTGCGCTCATATCGAACCAGTACCAGCCTTCTTCGTCGGGTACACGGTCGGTAGCCGCAGTTTCAGAATTCCACTGACGATCCAGGTTGTAGTACAGCTCCAGGTCGATGGATCTGCCGACCACGAACACCGCCACGATATTTCCGTCGCTGTTCTTGACACCGTGGATCCGATCGCCCACCTGCAGGGTGGTCTTGGTCACGGGAACCGCAGAGCCGCCGGATACATTATAGATGGGGCAGCCGGAGATCATCGTACCGGAAACGGTCTCCTTGGAGTTGCCTGCGGTGACAGTTCTGCCGCTGACAGACTTTACCAGATACCAGCTGGCGAAGCCGCCGCCTGTGTAGCCCTTGGCGCAGTCGTACTTATACACGGCGGTGATCACATCGCCATTTGTTTGCAGGGCAACTGCCACATAAGAATCCAGCTTATTGACCAGCGCCTTGCTCTTGGTCTTGAAGGTCATGGTTTCCGTGCCCTTGGACAGCTTGATATAGTAGTATCCATCCTCTGCGGGGATACGCTTGGTGGTCTTGGTGGCAGAGTCATAGCTGCGGTCCAGGTTCCAGTACAGGGGGCTGTTAATGGTGCGTCCCACCACATAGATATGATGAATATTGCCGAACAGATCACCAACAGCGTAAAGCTTATCGCCTACGCGGACAGTGGTCTTCTCACCCTTGGTGGCAGCTACAGAGGATACATTGTAGATCTCACAGCCCTCTACAGGCTTACCAGCAAAGGTATTGCCATTGCGCTCGGTGGTAATGGTACCATCCTCTGCGATCTGCGTCACAGTAGCATAGTCAAAAATGGTCTTGCTGGCGCCTGCCACACTGGAGGGTGCATAGGCTGCGGTGATGATATTGCCATCCACCTCCAGGCCTACCACCTTGGCGCCACGGCTGTCAATGGTCTTGACCACCGCGGGATCCTGGGTCTTCAGATTAACGGTCTTACCGTCTACAGACATTTCAAAATGATAGTATCCGTCGGAGGACTTGGTGCGGGTGGAGGTCTTGGTGTCGGAGTTCCACTTGCGCTCCATATTGTAGTACAGATTCAGCTCCCGGGGGCGGCTGATGATAAAGATCAGACACACATCGCCGTCCGGGTTGCTCAGGCAGTGGATCTGATCGCCCACACGAAGCTCCGTGGGCTGACCCATATAGTCACCGGTGCCGGACATATCATAGATCTTGCAGTCTATGGAATAGATACACTGGGCGGTGTTGCCCTTATCATTACCGGAGAACTTTTCCGCATAGAAGCCATCGGCCACGATGTTGATATCGTCTCCTGCCTTGTCCAGCCGCAGCACATGGTACCAGCTGGCCACAGTGCCGCCACCGGTAGCATATTTGGCGTGTCTGGCTTCCGTAATATTGCCGTTTTCATCAAAGATCAGATCCATGCACTTTGCGCCAAAGGAGTCGATCTGATTGATCACATCCACACTGTTGGTGCGAAGAGAAACCGGCTGACCATCCACAACGAAGTCAATGGTGAAATAACCGTCTTCCTCTCTGGTGCGGGTACTGGACTTGGAGGTGGAGTCCCATTGACGGTTCACATTAAAATACACGGGCTTTGCCTCAAAGGGAGGCATCACATAGATATGGCTCACATAGCCGTCCAGACCCATAACCGCATAGATCTGGTCGCCTACCTGCAGATCACAGGGCAGGCCTGCCAGCAGACCGCCGCCGCCCACATCGTAGATTCCCGTATTCTCGTTGATCTTCAGCTTCAGCGGCAGACCTCTGCCGTTGGCAATGTTATTGCACAGCACCCGCTCGCCGTCGATCTCAATCACATAGTACTCGTAAGCTGCAACGCCGCCGGTAAACTGATGGGGCTTATAGACCTGGGTGACCACATTGTTTTCATCCACCGCCAGACCCATAAACTTCATGGAGTCGATATTGTCCATCATGGTGGAGGTGGGCACAAACAGGTCCACCTGCTCGCCATCCACAGCAAAGCGCACACGGTAGTTGTCGCCGCCCTTGCCGCGCATAGTCATTTTTGTTGTTGCGTCATAGTAAGCATCACGATCCACATTCCAGTAGACCTTGATTTCGGGTTCCGTCTGCGCCCGGGTTTTCTTTTCTTCGCTGCAGCCGCAAAGCAGCAGCAGAGTCAGGAGCAGCACCAACACGGACAGTATATACTTCTTTTTCATTGCAAGCTCCTTTCCTTTTACTTTTCAACAGTTATTTCTGCCGCGGTGATGACCTCACCGGTAGATACGGTTACATCAATGCGCATGGTGTAATCCTTGCCGGATTTCATGTACTGGGTGTAGTCGGAATCCTGGGTCAGTGTACGCAGCTCCGCCAAAGTATAGGATCTGGCAACACCACTTTTAACATGGGTCTTATCCAGGAATACGCGGGCCAGCATGGTGTCGTTGCCTTCGCCGTCAGACAGGATCACCTTTATAATGCACATGGGGAAATTACTGGTGAGCACACCGGAGAGCATTTCTTCCATGGTGCTGTAGTTAGGATTGTTGGCCTGGTGAGTAACCGTTGCCTTCTGGTAGGCATCCGTGCCCATGAATTCACCGGTGGTCACAGGGATGTACCACTCGGAATACAGCTGATTGAAGGTGTACTTTTTATAGGTACGGCCGGAATAGTGGTACTCATTACCGGCTTCGTCAGTTTCCTTATAGAACACACTGCCGGTGCCCGCACGCTGATCCTGGATCTCCAGATAGCTCTCGTCACCGTTGATAGAGCCGTCTGCATTGCGCACCACCACCGCAGGGCTGATGACCATCATGCCGTGGTTCTTGGGAGAGGAGGACAGGCCGTCCGCAGGCAGGCACAGGGCATAGCATTCCAGGATCTTTTCCTTGCCGTTGTCCTCACAGATCCGATCGGTGCCGTACTGCAGGTAGGAGTCGATGCTGTTGGGGGTTATGTAGTCGCCTACGGGATAACACTTATTCAAATATGTCATATTGTAGTTGACAAAAGTACCGGTCAGAGAGTCGCAGACAGTACTCCATGCCCACATGATAGAACCGGTACAGGTGTTGCCAATGATCTGGTTGAATTCGTCACCGTCGCCGGGGAAATCCAGCTGTCCGGTCTGGGTATCGTAGTATTCAAAGAAATTAAAGATGGCTGCATCACCGTTGGTGTAGGGCAGGCCGCACAGATTGATCTCCGGCACATAGGAAAATTGCTTGCCGCTGACCGCACCGGTTTTCTGGTAGGTCATGAACTTGGGCGTACACCACTGAATGGAGAGCATATCATGCATGGCCTGCACCGCCATCTGCCGCAGCTCGTCGGTGGTGGGCGCATGGTCAAAGGTATAGGTGGGGTACTCCATGGGATCCGGCACACAATAAAGCTGTGCTTCGGACAAGGTGACCTCAGGCACCGCTTCCTCCTTTTCGCCGCCGGAGTTTCCGCTGCAGCCAAACAGGCTGACAGACAGCGCCAGAGCCAGGATCAGCGCAATACACTTCTTCATAAAAAACAGCTCCTTTTAGTGATAACGACATAATGGCATTCTAATGTATTCTCATTATAAAACATCACTTCCAGAAATAAAAGTGATAAATATATCATTTTTTATTGCGATTCTTATCAAGATGTGTTATAGTGTGGAAAACGAGGGTTTCGGAAATAAAAACTCTGTGTTAATTTCAATTCATTACAGAACTGATCACGAAAGGGGGAGCATCATGGCACTGTTATCCTGCTACGAATATGACAGCAGTGAATTGCGGATGTATCACTATGTATCCGACCACAATATGCACTTTCATCTGCATACCAACTCCATGATCGAGCTGCGCTGCTTCTTCGGCGGCAAGGGCACCCATTTCGTGGAGGGTATCGAGCACACCGAGCAGCCGGGAGATATTTTGGTGATCCGACCCGGCGAAGCCCACTTCCCCATGGTGGATCTGTCCGTTCCCTACGAACGGGCCTGCGTGCTGATCACCCCGGAGCTTCTCAAATCCATTGTGGGCGGCGAAGCCCTGCTGAAGCCCATTTATGACCGGGAGACCGGCACCCAAAATCTATACCATGCGGAAGCCTTTGACCGGGATCCCCGGTACTATTTCCGAAAAATGACCCAAAACGCACCGGATCAGCGGGCCAATATTCTGGCATACACCATTTTGCTTTTACAGCAGATCTGCTCTGCCTACCAGCAAAAGCATTTTGCGGCCTCCCCCACCGAAAGCACCGCCCATCAGCTGATGCAATACATTGACCAGAATTTGGAGCAGGAGCTGTCCATCAACGCCCTGTGCGAGGAGTTCTACATCAGCAGCGCCCAGCTGAGCCGCATCGTGAAAAAGGTCAGCGGTTTTTCCGTGGGGCAGTACATCACCGCCAAGCGCATGAGCAAGGCTCGGCTGCTGATCCGCCAGGGCAGCAAGCCCACCCGGATCTGCTCCGCCTGCGGCTATCCCAATTACGCATCTTTTTACCGTGCATATGCCAAATATTACGGCATTACCCCTAAAGAAGAGTACTTACAGGCATTAAAAATCGACCAATGAGGTTTCATTGGTCGATTAAGCTTTTTATGGAGGGTTTTAGGGCAGACAAATCTTCCAGATCGCTGCCAAGAATGGGCTCTGCGCCCATGCCGATCAAGGCTTCCGCGCCCCGGGAGCAATCATCCAGCACAAACAAGGGGCTGTAGCGGTGCTTTAGATTTTTTATACTGCCGTCCCAGGTACCGCCCTTTCCCAGGGTGCATTGGGCAACCAGGGTCAAGCTGCCAAGGCAGTGGATGGTACGGTTGCGGCTAAGGGCACGAGGTGCGGAAAATTCCAGGTCGTAGCCTTCCTCGGACAAATACAGTACATTTTCCCGGGAGGGCTGCTCCTGCAGGGCGTCCGCCACCACGCTGATGACCCTGCCACCATGCTCCAGAGCGCTGTCCTGCGCAGTACGGTCTGCGCCCTTGGCGTTACCGGACACCAGTACAAAGCCCTGCAAGGCGGCCTGTCTGCCTGCTTCCCAGGCAAAGGCCTCATTGACGGGATTCAGTGTACGGCTGCCCACCAGGGCAATGGCCGGTGCTTCCAGCAGGGACAAATCGCCCTTTGCCCACAGGCAGCCTGGGCTATCCAGCCCCAAACGGTCTGCCAGGCGCACAGGATATGCGGGGCTAACTCTTGTGATCGGTACGCAGCCATAACGTTTGCCTTCCCGGACATACCAATCCAGCTGTTCTTCAGCATCCAGCAGTTCCACGATGCGCCGGGCGCTTTGAGGATCATAGCCAATGGACAGCAGATCCGCCGCGTCCAGCTCCCGGGTTGGGTCGCTCAGTTTTAAGGCTTTCACCCGCTTGGCCAGGGTGCGGAATTGCGCCGTGGTCAAGGGTCTGCGCTGTGGGTCACCCAAATGCCCGGTCAGCAGCAGAAAGCCCATTTCCCGGGCGGTCAACGGAAGCGCTTTTTGATGACCGGTGCTTTGACCTGTTCCACGGTCAAGCTGCCGTCATCCCCCAAAAGCATGGGGGTAATGGAATAATTGGAGAATTTGGCGATCTCGTCCAGCTTGGCCTTCTCCGGGAAATTGCCCACAATGGACCAGGCAAGGCCCTTGCGCTTGGCTCTGCCGGTTCTGCCGATGCGGTGGACATAGTATTCATTCTCTTCGGGAATGTCGAAATTGATGACGCAGTCCACATCGTCCACATCAATACCACGGGAGGCCACATCTGTGGCGATCAGAATGGCCAGCTTGCCATCCCGGTAACGCTGCATGGTCTTTTCCCGCTGGCTCTGGCGGATATCGCCATGGATGCAGTCGCTATCAGCCCCTGCCCGCTGGAAATCGTCACTGAGCCGCTGGCACATATGCTTGGTATTGCAGAAGATCATCACCCGCTCGTAGCCCTGGGTGCGGATCAGCCGCAGGGTGGTCTCAGCCTTTTCCAGAGGGGTGACCGTAATGCTGTACTGGTCGATATCCGGGCGATCCTCCTGCTTGGGCTCCACAGTGATCTCTACCTCGTCACGCTGATACATCCAGGACACGGTCATGACCTCCTGGGAAATGTTGGCAGAGAACAGACCCAGATTCTTGCGGTTTTTCACCTTTTCGATGATCTTGGTCACATCCTTGAAAAAGCCCATATCCAGCATCCGGTCTGCCTCGTCCAGCACAACGGTCTGGATCTTGTCCAGGCGGATATTCTTGCGGTTGTAGTGATCCATGAGCCGTCCGGGGGTGGCCACCACGATCTGGGGCTTCTTTTCCAGCTGCTTGGCCTGGCCCACAATGCCTGCGCCGCCGTAAAGCACCGCCACGCGGATACCATTATAATAAGTAAGCAGACCACGCAGCTCATCACCGATCTGAATGGCCAGCTCCCGGGTGGGTGCCAGGATCAGTCCCTGCACATCCGGGCAGGCTGCATCCACATGCTCGATCATGGGAATGCCGAAGGCAAAGGTCTTGCCGGTGCCGGTGGGTGCCTTGGCGATCACATCCCGCCACTGCATAAAATGAGGAATAGCCTCCTGCTGAATGGTGGTAGGATAGCCGTAGCCCTTCTTCTCCAAAGCCTTCAGCATGGCATCGGACAAGCCAAGATCCTTAAACATGATTTCTTCCATATGTATAACCTCGAAGTATCGTTTTTTGTCATTATAACAGATATGTAGAAATCCGTCAAATTCCAATTTGAAGCGCAGGGCGCTTCACCCCATTACGCACCGACTTTGGGCAGTCATCGTTTTTGCCCTGACCCGCCCGGTAACGATACAACTCAATAACCGTAAAGGTTTTATTGCATTCATTTATATCATCGTCGCTTTGGGGACATCTTTATTGTGCATTCTGCATTTTGCATTTATTTATCATTCCAACGGAACGATAAATAGGAATTTGTTGATTGTGTGCACACTTCAGCTCGCTAAAGTAGTAAATTGGCATGGTCAATTGTAGGATGTAACAAAAATGCCGGGAAACGCAAATTTGTACTTTACAACGCTAAAGCGTTAAAGTATAATAAGGCCATCAACCACCCCACTTGGGGGCAATTCAAGTTATGAAAAGGAGAGTTTATTATGAAAAAGATTATTGCATTGGTATTGTCACTGGTTCTGATTGCTGCTTGCTTCGCAGGCTGCAAGGAAGCAAACGAAAAGACCATCGTTGTGGGCTACACCATCTACGCACCCATGAACTACAAGGATGACAACGGCAAGCTGGTGGGCTTTGACACCGAGCTGGCCGAGGCAGTATTCGGTAACATGGGCTATAAGGTGATCTTCAAGGAAATTGATTGGCCCTCCCGCTACACCGATCTGAACTCCGGCAACATCGACTGCATCTGGAACGGCTTTACCGCCAACGCCAACGACAATGACGGCCAGTCTCGTGCCTCCAAGGTGGATTTCTCTTACAACTACATGGAAAACCGCCAGGTGATCGTGGCCAAGAGTGGTTCCGGTATTGCAACCGTTGAGGATCTTACCGGCAAGATCGCCGCCGTGGAAAGCAGCTCCGCCGGCGAAGGCTACGCCAGCAGCTTTGAGGGCGTGACCATCAAGGGTGTTCTGAAGCAGACCGATGCCCTCATGGAAGTATTGTCCGGCACCGCTGACTTCTGCGTACTGGATGCCCAGCTGGCAAAGAGCTACTGCGGCAAAGGCGATTACGCCGATCTGGCCATGGTGGATGCCCTGTCCAGTGATGTGGAATACTACGCCATCGGCTTTGAAAAGGGCAGCGATCTGACCGCCAAGGTCAACGCTGAGCTGGAAAAGCTGGCTGCCGACGGCACCATCGCCAAATTGGCTGAAAAGTACGGCGTTGCCAACACCGCCATCACCGATTTCTCCGACCAGAAATAATACATATTTACGGGAGCTTGCACCATGTCGTTTTCAGAAGTAACCATGTTTCTGCTGGACGGCTTTTGGATCTCTCTGCTGATCTTTGCGGTGACGCTGCTTTGCGGCGCACCGCTTGGTCTGCCTATTGCCTTTTGTTCCATGAGCCGTATCAAGCCCATCCGGATGATGTCCCGGTTTATCGTTTGGATCGTCCGGGGCGTGCCGCTGATGCTGCAGATCTTTATTATCTATTATGTGCCGGGTCTGCTGTTTGACTACCCCTTGTTTGGCAGAGTTGACCGGTATTTCCTGCTTGCCTACGGCATTGAAGATGCCGGACGGATCATCGCCGTGCTGATCGCCTTTACGCTAAACTATGCCTGCTATTTTTCCGAGATCTACCGGGGCGGCATTGAGAGTATTTCCAAGGGACAGTACGAGGCCGGATATGTGCTGGGTCTGACCAAATCCCAGATCTTCCGCAAAATCGTTCTGAAGCAGGTCGTGCAACGCATTGTGCCTCCCATGTCCAATGAGATCATCACGCTGATCAAGGATACCGCCCTGGCCAACTGCATTATGGTCAGCGAGCTGATCAAGCAAGCCAAGGAGCTGGCAGCAGAAGAGGCGCTGATCTGGCCGCTGTTCTACACCGGCGTATTCTACCTGCTGTTTGTGGGACTTTTGACCATCGTTTTGGGCAAGGTAGAGAAAAAACTGTCCTATTTCCGAGGTTAAGTATGGCTATATTAGAAGTAAAAAACTTAAAAAAGGATTTTGGTAAGACCAAAGTGCTGGACGATATCAGCTTTTCTCTGGAAAAAGGCCAGGTGCTGGCTATTATCGGCTCCTCCGGCAGCGGAAAAACCACCTTGCTGCGGTGTCTGAATTTCCTGGAAGCCCCGGACGAGGGACAGATCCTGGTAAACGGCGAGCCACTGCTTCCCCCCAAGGGCACCGATCTCCGTGACGAGCAGATCCGGAAAAACCGCCTGCATTTTGGGTTGGTATTTCAGAATTTCAACCTATTCCCCCAGTACACGGCTATGGAGAATGTGACATTAGCCCCTACCCTGCTGAAAACCGGCACGGCGGAAAGCATTCAAGAAAAGGCTTTGGAGCTGATGTCTATGGTAGGCCTGTCCGATAAGCTTGACAACTATCCCCATCAGCTATCCGGCGGTCAGCAGCAGCGGGTTGCCATTGCCCGCGCCCTGGCTCTGCAGCCGGATATCCTGTGCTTTGACGAGCCCACCAGCGCCCTGGACCCTGAGCTGACCGGCGAGGTTCTGCGGGTCATCCGAGGGCTGAAAAACCAGGATCGTACCATGATCGTGGTCACCCATGAAATGGAATTTGCCAAAAACGTGGCAGATGTGGTAATATATATGGCAGACGGCGTGATCGAGGAGATGGGCTCCCCTGCCCAACTTTTCGGCGAGCCCCAAAGTGAAAAGACCAAAGCATTTCTGCAGAACGCGCAGAGTATTTATTGATAAGGAGTTTTTTGTCATGGACCATCGCGATGAGAAGATCCGGCAGCTGTTTGAGCTGATCCTGAAACTGGACAATGTGGAGGACTGCCAGGCCCTGTTCGAGGATATGTGCACCCGCAAGGAGATCGAAAAAATGGCCGAGCGTATCTTCGCCGCCCGGCTTTTAATGGAGGGTAAGACCTACAATCAGGTCATGGAGGTTGCGGATATTTCCTCTGCCACCCTGAGCCGGGTCTCCCAATGCGTCCAGTACGGCAAGGGATACAGTAAGATGTTGAAATAATAGGACATACTTTCAAATTCTAGTTTATCGCTCTGTCATTTCGGTGCGCAAAGGCTTCTCCTTGGGGAGAAGCTGTCAGCGATAGCTGACTGATGAGGGGAAATGCAATATTCGAAAACGCCCCACAGTACACTTCCTATGACCCACGCCCCTCATCCGTCACCAGTGTGCGCACTGGTGACACCTTCCCCCCAGGGGGAGCGATGGGAGCGCCGCCGGTGGCGGAAACAGCGACCTGAGCGAGTAGCCGCGGTCGGCAAACGAGGAAAGCGTTTGCGCTGACGAGGGTGCCGGGCACCGCAACAGGAGAAGGCTTTGGTGCCTACGCCTAACTATCTGCTCAGAACGATAAATTGGAATTTGTTTTTGT
>JAZNHQ010000112.1:0-3831 GCA_045577035.1 Faecousia sp.
GTGGTAATCTTTATTGCCCATACCCGCCCGATAACGAAATAGCTCAGAAATCATAAGGGTTTTCCGGAAAAAAAGATACCGGGCGGGTAAGGGAAGTAACGATGATTGCCATGGGTAAATGCGTATTGTCCGGCCGTACTACGGCCCGATAAATTGGAATTTGTTCTTTGCATTTTATGGAGAATATGGTATACTATTGGTAAGAATTTGTTTGAAGGAGACGAAACTATGGACCGTTCCCTTTATGATACCTATGTGGACATTCTGAAAACCCAGCTGGTGCCTGCCATGGGCTGTACCGAGCCCATTGCGGTGGCTTATGCTGCTGCTCTGGCTGCCCGCGCCCTGCGCAAGTCCGACGGCGGCCGGGAGTTTATCCGTCATGTACATATCAGCGTCAGCAGCAACATTATCAAGAATGTAAAAAGCGTCATCGTGCCCAACACTGACGGACTGCACGGCCTGGAAGCCGCTGCCGCCGCCGGCATTGTGGCAGGCGACCCGGAGAAAAAGCTGTTGGTGATTTCCCAGGTGACAGATCCCCAAAAGGAGCAGATCCGGGATTTTCTGCACGATGCGGATTTTGTGGTGGAAGAGTCCGATTCCGGTGAGCTGTTTGACATTCTTATCACCCTGTCCTCCGATTCTCACACCGCCCAGGCTCGTATTGCCGGTACGCACACCAATGTTGTGCGCATTGCCAGCGGCGGTACCACAGAGTTTGAAAAGACCATTGCTCCGGAAGCCAATGTGGAGCACAGCCAGCTGGAGGCTCTGCAGATTGACAAGATTGTGGAATTTGCGGAAGCGGTGGCCATCGAGGATGTAAAGGAAACTCTGGATCGTCAGATCACCTGCAACATGGACATTGCCCGGGAGGGTCTGACTCATGCTTATGGTGCCCGGATCGGCCAGGTGCTTTTGAAAGCACGGGGAGACGATCCTGTGACCCGGGCAAAGGCATACGCCGCCGCTGCTTCCGACGCCCGTATGGGCGGCTGCGAAAAGCCGGTGGTCATCAATTCCGGCTCTGGCAACCAGGGCATTACCACCTCAATTCCCGTGATCATTTACGCAGAGCATTTGGGCTGCGATCAAGAAAAACTATACCGGGCACTGGTTGTCTCCAACCTGGTGACCCTGCACTTAAAATGCGGCATCGGCCCTCTATCCGCCTACTGTGGCGCCATCAGCGCGGGCTGCGGCGCAGCCGCCGGTGTTACCTACCTGTATGGAGGTGGGTTTAAGGAAATTGCCCATACGGTGGTCAACGCACTGGCCATCAATTCCGGCGTGATCTGCGATGGTGCTAAGGCCAGCTGCGCCGCCAAGATCGCTTCTGCGGTGGAGGCCGGTCTGCTGGGTATGGAAATGTACCGCCAGGGCAGCCAGTTCCACGGCGGCGACGGCATTGTCAGCAAGGGCGTGGAAAACACCATTCGAAACGTCAGCCAGCTGGCCAGTGAAGGCATGCGAAAAACCGATACCGAGATCATTAAGATCATGCTGGCACAAACCTGAATATACAAATTCGTATTTATCGCACACCCTTTGTAGGGACCGGCCTCCCGGACGGTCCGCAATCACGCACTGCGGTAACGGACCGTCGAGGACGCCGGTCCCTACAACGCATCGAAATGTCAAAGCGATAAATTGGAATTTGAAGTGATGCATGAACCATAAAAAACGAGCTGTTGCAGTGCAACAGCTCGTTTTACATTTAATAGGTAAAGAAGAAGATAACCCACAGGATCATATAGGCCACACACAGGCCGACGATCACCGTCAGCATGGGAACGATCATCATTTTGACCGCTGCCCAATAGGTGTCCCATTTTTCCTTGGCGGTGGAGGTGGAGTGGCTATGTCCCCGGCTGAGCCGGGTACCGCCCACGCCGGACATATCCGCAATGGTGCGGCCGTCATCGATCCACACGGGCTTCTGCTTTTTTTCTTTTTTCGCCATTATTCCCAACCCTCGTTGAGTTTGTGACAAGCAGCGCAGTGGCCGGGCTCATACTCTCTATACTCGGGCACCTGGGTCTTGCAAATATCCTTAGCGTAGGGGCAACGGGTATGGAACCGGCAGCCCTTGGGAGGATTTGCAGGAGAAGGAATATCGCCGTTCAGAACGATACGGTTCATCTTCACATCCGGGTCAGGATAAGGAATGGCGGAGAACAGCGCCTGGGTATAGGGGTGCAGCGGATTGGAGAAAATATCCTCCTTAGAGCCGAACTCCATCATGGCACCCAGGTACATAACGCCGATCTTATCAGAAATGAACTTGACCACGCTCAGATCGTGAGAAATGAACACATAGGTCAGATTCATTTCTTTCTGCAGCTTCTTCAGCAGATTAATGATCTGTGCCTGGATGGACACATCCAATGCAGAAACAGGCTCGTCGCAAATCACCAGCTTGGGATTCACGGACAGGGCTCTTGCGATACAGATTCTCTGACGCTGACCGCCGGAGAATTCATGGGGATACCGCTCATAGTAGTAATCCCGCAGACCGCACTTATCCATCAGCTCCAGCACATAATCCTTCACCTGATCCTTAGGCACGATCTTGTGGACCTCCACAGGCTCGCTGAGGATGCCGCCCACGGTGCTTCGGGGAGGCAGAGAGGAATAGGGATCCTGGAAAATGATCTGCATTTCCTTACGGATCTCACGCATTTGTGCAGAGGTGTAGTTGGTAATATCCTGGCCGTTGAAGATGATCTGACCGCCGGTAGGCTGGTGCAGCTTCAAAATGGCACGGCCCATGGTGGTCTTACCACAGCCGGACTCACCCACGATACCCAGGGTCTCGCCAGCCTTGAGCTTGAAGGAAATATCATCCACAGCCACCAACTCCTGGGTGACCTTACCGGTGATGGTCTTCTTCAAGGGGAAGCACTTGCGAAGATTGCGAACTTCCAGCACGATGGCATCGGGATCAACAGGCTGCTGCGCATCGGCTGCGAAATACTTTTTGCCTGTAGAGGCCTTCATTACGGCATCTTTCGTTATCTTAGCCATTTTCGTTTTCCTCGCCGTACAGATGGCATGCTACAAAGTGTGTGGGGCTGACCTGGATCATACCGGGGTAATCACCGGAGCATTTCTTCACGCACTGAGAGCATCTTTCCTTAAAGTAGCAGTGGTCAGGCATATTGATGGGGTTGGGCACGTTGCCGGGGATGTTGAACAGGGTGTCACTGTTAGAATCCAGCGTGGGCTTGGACTTCTGCAGACCGATGGTGTAGGGGTGGCGGGGATCGTGGAAGATCTCCTGCACTGTACCCTTCTCAATAACACGGCCTGCGTACATGACCACCACATAGTCGGCCATTTCCGCAATAATACCCAGGTCATGGGTGATCAGCATGATAGAGCCGTCGATCTTGGATTTCAGATCACGCAGAAGATCCAGAATCTGTGCCTGGATGGTCACATCCAGTGCAGTGGTGGGCTCATCAGCAATGATCAAACGAGGATTGCTGGCCAAAGCCATGGCGATCATGACTCTCTGACGCATACCGCCGGACAGTTCATGGGGATAGGAGGCATACACACGCTCGGGCATGGCAATGCCTACCAGATTCAGCATTTCAATGGACTTATCCTTGGCTTCCTGCTTGGGAGCCTTGGGATTATGGATGAAGGTGACCTCATCCAGCTGCTCGCCAATGGTGAAGATAGGATTCAAGGAGGTCATGGGTTCCTGGAAGATCATGGCGATCTGCTTGCCGCGGATGCGGTGGATCTCCCGGATGGGCATTTTGGCGATGTCGTAGGTCTTGCTGCCGGCTTCTTCCTGAGACTGAAAACGGATCTGGC
>JAZNHQ010000113.1:0-2059 GCA_045577035.1 Faecousia sp.
GGAAGCAGGATGAAGTCATGGGCATAGTCCGTGTTTTCGCTGCGGTTATCCCGCAGAACGGTCCAGTTTTCCTTATCAGAGGAACACTCCAGCACATAGGAAGTCTTTTGCTTTCCCAGATAGATTTTCCGGTAGCCGATATTCTCCTTGACCATTTCAGACTTTTTCAGGTCGGGTACCATCAGCTTATGATCGGCAAAATTGATCTGAACGCTATGGACGGCGTGTTCTTTTCCCAGATCCATAATAAGCCATTCCTCATGGCTGCCTGTCTCTGCTGCCCACCAGGTGCGGATATTCTCGTCGGCTGCGTTGGTTCCCTCAAAACCCGGCTGCGCAGAGGAAGTTTCCACCTTGGCCTTATAGGACAACAGCATCCATTCGGGGGTTGCAGTCATACGGTCTGCCCGATCAAGCTCTATGGGATAGTCCGCAAAGTTCTGGTTGCAGTAAAGAATCCCATCCGCATCGAAATCACAAGGGAACAGACCCACACGGCGCTCATAATCATCATTCACACTGATTCGCATGGTAGCAGCATGCCACCACCTGCCCTGATGATCCCGGAAGGTACTGCCATGCCCAGCTGCAGCGATAAACCCGCCGGGCTTGGAAGAGAAGGGATTGTGGGACTGATACATGAACGGGCCCAAAGGCGATTTGCCAACGTATACGCCATTGCTGTACACATTGTGCTGGGTATAGGGCGTTGCGTACTGCATGTAATAGAGTCCATTGTACTTGGTCATAAAGGCACCTTCAATGCAGGGCTTGGTGCCCAATGCAAAACGGATCAGCTTATCACCAAAGGTCTTCGGAGCTTCCAATTTATTATTCTCGCCAACCCGCTCCCATCCATGGATGCTTTCCTGTTCATGGATGATAGCCGTTTTCTTGCCAATGGGAATCATGGTTTTCGCATCCAGCTCGATTCCCCAGATAGGTTCTCTGGTGGAGCAACCCCAATAGAGATAGACTCTGCCATCATCATCCTGGAAGATAGCAGGATCCCAAAATTTCAGCGGCTGGGATACCATTGTAAAAGGCTCGTGCAGGGGGTCATTGCTGACATAGATACCACACTTGTGAACCCGATTGGAGGCACAGAATACGACTTTGTCACCCATCACATGAACATCCGGGGCATAGTCGTATACAGGCAGCTCCGGGGTTGCTTTGTATATCCAGTCCACCAAGTCCTCTGAATACCAGAAGCCGCCAGACATGGATGCAAACAGCAGATATTTGTTTTTGTATACCACCATGGTAGGATCCGCCGCTTCCCGGTAACAAGCGGTGTTCAGCGGAGATTTCTTCACCTGATAGCGGTATTCCAGATTCAAAGGATTACAGATCATCTTGCTCATTTTATATCTCCATATGGGCAGTGAAAAGAATACTGCCCGCTTTGCAGGATATGTATTTCACCATTGGGAAGTACCATTGTACACTCTGTAGACACAGGCACCTGTATGGTAATGTGGAATGTTTTGTCGGTGATTTTCCAATCGGAACTCACGGTGCCAAACGGTGTCTGCACCTGACCGTTGGCATAGGTCAAACCACCACCGGGCATGGGCGCAATGCGGAATTTCCGATAGCCACCTTCGATGGGTTCAATGCCTGCTACCCGGCGGTACAGCCAGTCGCCCACGGCACCGTTGGCATAATGGTTAAAGGATACCATTCCACCATCGTCACCTCCCAGACCCATATTCACGGTTCCATCGGGCTTCAGCGCATCCCAGCGTTCCCACATGGTGGTGGCACCGGCCTTGACCGCATACAGCCACCCGGGGCAATCCTCCTGAAGCAGTACCCGGTAGGCATCCTCCAGATGTCCGTGATCTGAAAGAGCAAACAGCAGGTACGGTGTTCCGGGGAAACCGGTTCCCACCTTATAGTCGTTCTTTTTCAGCAGCTTGGCCAGATTTTCGACCATTGCCTTTGTTTCTTCGCCATCTGTCATACCAAAGTGCAGTGGCAGCGTATAGGCTGTCTGGAATTCGTTTTTCAGTTTTCCTTTGCCATCAGTCAGTTTCTTCCGGTGGGCAAGGAT
>JAZNHQ010000114.1:0-2792 GCA_045577035.1 Faecousia sp.
GAGTTCTTGTCGAGTCCCATCTCGCGGTATTTGTCCGCAAGGGCGGCAATTTCTTTCTGAGCTTTCTTGTAGAGTGCTACCATCTGCTCAGAAGTCATGTTGCCATTTTTCTCGCCGAGGAATATCTCGTGCTCGAAGTCACCGAGAACCTCATCGAGTTCTATGGGAGAAAGCTTCACGATCACCGGCTTGGTGGTCACTTTTTTGACTGCCGCGGTAACCTCTGCCGCAGCCTTGGGGTCAGTGCCGAAGCTCATGCCGCCCCCATGCACATTGGGACAGCTTACATTGACCTCCAGCCAGCCAACCTGGGGCTGCCCATCCAATTTTTCACAGGTGTAGGCATAATCCTCCACACTAAAACCGCTGACATTGGCCATCACCGGCTTGTGGAAACATTTTTTAAGCAACGGCAGCTCATGGGCAATGACCTGCTCCACGCCGGGATTCTGCAGACCCACCGCATTGATCATACCGGCGGTGCATTCCGCGATTCGGGGCGTGGGATTGCCGAACCGGGGATCCTTGGTAGTACCCTTAAAGGAGAAGGTTCCCAGGCAGTTGATGTCGTAAAGCTCGGCATACTCATAGCCGTAGCCAAATGTACCGGAGGCAGGGATCACAGGGTTATCCAGTTCGATACCGCAAAGTTTCACACTTAGTCTTCCCATAGGATCTCCTCCTTCCGCATGACAGGGCCTTCCTTGCAGATGCGCTTGTAGCCGGTCAGAGTCTTGCAGGAGCAGCCCATGCAAGCACCAAAGCCGCAGCCCATGCGCTTTTCAAAGCTCATCTGACCGGAGGTTTCCGATGCTCTGTACACAGCCTTGAGCATGGGCTCCGGGCCGCAGGTATAGAAATAGCTGTAGTCCATAGTTTTCAGTGCATCGGTCACGAAGCCCTTTACACCGTAAGAACCATCCACAGTGGTCACGGTTACCTCTGCGCCCAAGGCCTTAAATTCTTCTTCATAGAACAATTCGCTTTTGGTGTTGAAGCCCAAAATGACCTTTACCGCCTTCCCCTGCTCCAACAGCCGCTTGCACAGCAGGTACATGGGAGGCACGCCCACGCCGCCGCCAAGCAGCACAGGCTGTTCCCCGGAAACGGTCAGATCGTAACCGTTGCCCAGGCCGGTCAGCACATCCAGCTTGCCTTCTTTCATGGCAGCCATCTGGGCAGTACCCTTGCCCACCACCTTGTAGATGATGGTCAGCTGATCGAAGCGAACATCGCAGACGGAAATGGGTCTGCGCAGATAAAGTCCGTCCAGCAAAATATTCACAAACTGACCGGGGGCGGTGATGGCAGAGGTATCCCCCTGCAGCACCATCCGGTATACACAATCAGTCAGCGGTTCATTGCTGATAATCTCAAAAATTCCTTGCTTCATGGCTTCTCCTTATGCGTCGATGGTAGAGACAGTCAAAGTGGTCTCCTCCAGCACATCCAGCAGCACCTTTACGGTGTCCAGCGCCGTAAACAGGGTCACATTGTTCTCGGTGGCGATCTGACGGATCTGCAGGCCGTCCTCGCCGGGAGAGCTGGGATCCTTGGTGTTGATCACAAAGGCGATATGACCCTGGCGAATGGCGTTGGGGATCTCGTCAGAGCCATCGCTGATCTTGGTCAGCACATGGGTACGGATGCCGTTGGCCTTCAAGAACTTGGCGGTGCCGATGGTAGCTTCGATATTGAAGCCCAGGTTATAGAAGCGGCGGATCAGCTCCAAAGCCTCTTCCTTATCCTTATCCGCAATGGTGGCCAGCACAGTGCCGTAGTTCTGCAGGTGCATGCCCGCTGCCTGCAGGGACTTATAAAGCGCACGGGTCATGGATTTATCATAGCCGATGGCTTCGCCGGTGGACTTCATTTCCGGGCTCAGATAGGCATCCATGCCGTGAAGCTTATTGAAGGAGAACACAGGGGCTTTGACATAGTAGCGATCCTTCTCCTCCGGGTAAATACCGAAGATACCCTGCTCCTTCAGGCTCTTGCCCAGGATCACCTCCGTGGCGATATCTGCCAGGGAGTAACCGGTGGCCTTACTCAGGAAGGGTACGGTACGGGAGGAACGGGGGTTGACCTCGATAATGAACACATTGTCATCCTTGTCCACGATGAACTGGATGTTGTACAGGCCTACGATGCCGATGCCCAGACCCAACTTCTTGGCGTACTGCAGGATGATACCCTTGACCTTATCAGAGATGGAGAAGGGCGGATACACGCTCATGGAGTCGCCGGAGTGAACGCCGGTACGCTCAACCAGCTCCATGATACCGGGAACGAATACACTGTAGCCGTCGCAGATGGCGTCAACCTCCACCTCACGGCCCTCAATATACTTATCCACCAGCACAGGCTTGTCCTCGTCGATTTCTACAGCGGTGCGCAGGTAGTGGCGCAGCTGCTCCTCGTTGGCAACGATCTGCATGGCTCTGCCGCCCAGCACAAAGCTGGGACGCACCAGCACAGGATAGCCGATCTGTGCGGCAGCCTCGATGCCGTCCTCGATCTTAGTGACCGCACGGCCCTTGGCACGGGGAATGTCCAGCTCATTAAGCAGATTTTCAAATTCATTGCGGTCCTCTGCCTTGTCAATGGCCTGGCAATCGGTGCCGATGATCTTCACGCCACGGTCGGACAAGGGCTTTGCCAGGTTAATGGCAGTCAGACCGCCCAGGGAAGCCATCACGCCGACGGGCTTCACAAACTCGATGATGTTCATGACATCCTCGGGCGTCAGCGGCTCGAAATACAGCTTGTCGGCGGTGGTATAGACCGTAGAC
>JAZNHQ010000115.1:0-13183 GCA_045577035.1 Faecousia sp.
AAGCACTTCTCCACTCTGCTGTAATTTCTAATTACATCTTCGCCGCCTCTGCGTGAAGCAGAGGCGGGTTTTTTATTTATTCCCTATTCACTATTACTTATTTTATCCCCCAGGGGGGCTTGCGCCACGCTTTTTACCGGGCTATAATGGCAAAAACAACGGAAAGAAAAGAGAAATCTATGGGAACCATTCAGCTTTTGCAGCGAAAAAAACGAAAAAACGCGGTAGTGATCGCCGTTCTGATCCTGGCGGTTTTGGTACTAAGCTTTGTGTGCCTGTTTGTGGGCTCGGCGGATATGTCCGTTTCCGACTGTCTGAAGGCATTGGGCAAAAACGGCACCAACGCCCACAACCGCATTATCTGGAATATCCGTATGCCCCGGGTCATGGCAGCCATTATCGCCGGTGCAGGCCTGGCCCTTTCCGGCTTGATCATGCAGACCTGCCTGAATAACCCCATGGCATCCCCCTCCACTTTGGGCGTATCCAACGCCGCCGTATTCGGCGCAAACCTGTCCATTATCGCCTTTTCCGGCGGATTTCTGGCCACAGGCAACAACCCCAGCAACTGGGATGTGGGCGCAAACCCCTATTCCACCAGCCTGCTGGCATTCGTATTTGCGGTGATTTCCGTATTGATGATTTTGGGACTTTGCTCCCTGCGCTCCTTCTCCCCCAATGTGGTGGTACTGGCAGGCTTGGCTCTCAGCGCCGTATGGACGGCGGCTACCACCTTCTTACAGTATTACGCCACGGATGTGGGTCTGTCCGCCGCGGTGGTTTGGAGTTTCGGCGATTTGGGCAGAGCTACCTACCGCACCGATACCATTATGGCCACTGTAGTGGCTGTGGGATTTGTGTATTTTATGGTCATGTCCTGGCAGTTCAACGCCCTGCTCAGCGGTGATGCCACCGCCCGCACCATGGGCATCCATGTGGACGCCCTGCGGTTTGTTTCCATGCTGCTGGCTTCTCTGATCACGGCCGTTTGCGTATCGTTTTTGGGTGTGATCGGTTTCGTGGGCATTATCTGCCCCCATATCACCAAGAAGATCATGGGACAGGATCATCGGGTATCCATTCCTGTTACTGCGCTGACCGGCATTTTACTGCTGCTTTGTGCAGATACCCTGTCCCGTACCATCGGCAGCGGCTCCGCTCTGCCTGTGGGCGCCATTACCTCCCTGCTGGGCGCTCCCTTCTTCCTGGCCATTATTTTCTCCGGAAAGGAGAATCGGAAATGCTGAGTTGTGAAAATGTAAGCTTTCGCTATGAGCGCTGGGGTCTGCCGGTGCTCCGTGGCGCATCCCTGGAATTAAAACAGGGAGAGATCGGTATTTTGCTGGGCAAAAACGGCTCCGGGAAAACCACACTATTTAAAAATATATTGGGCATCCACAAGCCCTCCGGGGGAAGTATCCGTTTTGACGGACAGGATCTGATGAAACTGTCACGCAGGGAACGGGCAAGGCTTATCGCCTATGTCCCCCAGGATATCCAATTTGGCGAGCTGACCGTATTCGATTCTGTTCTCATGGGCAGAGTATCCCATTTTGGGCTGAAGGCCAGCCACGCGGATTACGAGGCAGTAGAAAAAATTCTGCACGACATGGGGCTGGAAAGCTACGCCCAGCGCAATGTGGCGGCTTTGTCCGGCGGCGAACGGCAGAAGATCGCCATTGCCCGTGCCATGGCCCAAGAACCGAAATTAATGGTCTTTGACGAGCCCACCGGCAATCTGGACATTTCCAACGAGCATCTGATCATCCAGGAGGCCAAAAAGCTGGCAAGGGAGAAGAATATCAGTATTCTCAGCTCCCTGCACGATCTGAATCAAGCGGTGAATTTCGGCGACAAATTCTTCTTTTTGAAGGACGGCGTGGTAAAATACGCCGGCGGCAAGGAGATCATCACCGAGGAAGTCATTTTGGATATTTTTGATATCCATGTGCATATTGTAGACATCGAAAACGAAAAAGTATTTGTAGGAGGGCATATTCATGGTCACATGCACGAACATTAAGAAGCTTTTTTGTGCCATTCTGGCACTGATGATGGTATTTTCCCTGTGTGCATGCGGCATTGAAGATACCAACCATGGCGAAGACGCCGTCACCGTGACGGATATGATCGGCCGTCAAGTCAAGGTGGTTCCCGGCAGCTACAAGAAAGTGGTTTGCATCGGCGCAGGCGCTTTGAGAATGTACAGCTACATCGGCGATACCAATTTACTGTGCGGCGTGGAGGATATCGACAACACCACTCTTGCTGAGCGCCCCAAGATGTTCGATTCTGTGGCACGCCCTTACTTAATTGCCAATGAAGAAATCTTCGCCAAGCTGCCCTCCTGTGGGGTGGGCGGCCCTATGGCGCAGACCGCCGAGGCAGAAAAGACTTTGTCCTGCGATCCCGATATCGTGATCTCTCAGTATGAGGATGTGGACAAGGCCAACGCCCTGCAGGAGCAGCTGGGTGTACCGGTGATCACCCTGTCCACAGGCGCCAACGGCGTTTTTGACGATGCCTTCTATGGCTCTATGGCGCTGTTGGGTCAGATCTTTGACCGGGAAGAAAAGGCGGAAACGCTGGTCAGCTTTGTAAAAGCGGAAGCCGCCGCCATTACTGAGCGCACCGCACAGGTCACAGAGCAGCCTGCCGTGTACATCTGCGGCTTGGGCAACTGGGGTACAACCAACCATCTGATGACTGCCGAGAATTATATCTCTTTCCAGGTTGCCAATGTAAAAAATGTGGTCTCCGGTCTGTCCATTCAAGGCGTGGGTGCCATTGAGGAAGAAAAATTTGTGGAGCTGAGCCAGCAGACGGATATTATGATCATGGATGCGGCTGCGGTGAAGAACATTCAGCCCCTGTTTGCCGAGGACAGCACCATGTTCGACACCAGTAAGGCATGGAATAACGGTGAAGTATATCTGCAGATGGCATACAATGCCTACTACACCAATTACGAGATCGCCCTGATCAACACCTGGTTCATTGCCAAGACCGTGTACCCGGAGCTGTTTGAGGATATCGACATGACCGCCAAGACCAACGAGATCACCAAGGTCTTCCTGGGTCAAGAGCTGGCGGAAGAAATCTTTGCTTATCCCTCCAGCTTTGGCGGCTATCAGAAGATTGACACCGCAAGCTTTTTCGGTTAATATATTTGTAGGGGAGGGTCTGTGACCCTCCCTAAAACCAATACAACAGAGGAATCTTCATGGAAAAACAAGATGTAATTGACTTTTTTGATCAATGTGCTGCCGGTTGGGATGCGGGCATGATCAAAAGCGACGAGATCATCGGAAAAATACTGGACAACGCCGAGGTGGGCCCGGGCATGGATGTGCTGGATGTGGCCTGCGGCACCGGCGTTATGTTTGATTATTATTTGAATCGGGGCGTTAGCTCCGTCACCGGCATTGACATTTCCCCGGAGATGGCAAAGATCGCCGCCGAAAAATATGTGGGCGAACCCAAGATCCAAGTGATCTGCGCCGATGTGGAAGAAGCGGTATTTGACCGGAAATTTGACCGCATTGTGGTATACAACGCCTTTCCCCATTTCCCCCAGCCCAAGCGGCTGATCAAGACACTGGCAGGGCTCTTAAAAGAGGACGGACGGTTGACTATCGCCCACGGTGCCAGCCGAGAGACCATTGACAATCACCACAGCGGTGCAGCCAGCAAGGTCTCCAACGGTCTCATGAGCGCAGACAGCCTAAAAAAGCTGTTTGACCCCTATTTCGATGTGGAAATCATGATCTCCAACCGCCGGATGTATCAGCTCAGCGGTGTGAAGCGGGATCCTCTGGCTCATTCCCACGGCGGTATGGTTCACAGCCACAGTCACGGACATCACGACCACGACCACACACCCAGCGAAAACGCCACGCCTTTAGATGAGCTGCTGGCACTGATGAAATACATGGTCAGCCACAACGATGCCCACGCCCAGGAAGTGGCAGGGCTGGCACAGGAATTACTCAGTGCAGGCAAAACCAAGGCTTATGACGAGATCATGGATGCCGTTTCGGATTTTGATATGGTCAACGCCAAGCTGGCGGCCATTTTGGAACAATTAAAGTCAGATATGGAATAAAAAATCCTCCTATGCCTTTGCATAGGAGGATTTATTATTGGAAATTATCGCTCAAAATTTCTCTTCTTGTGATCCAAAACCAGCACGAACAGCATTACCAGGATACCCAGTACGCCGAAGCCCATGGTGCCCATGAGCACTGTCACATTGGTAGAATCACCAGTCTGCGGTGTGGAGGGAGGATCAAAGTGGTTGGTGAAGGATACGGAAATCTCTTCCACATCCTGGCCATTCAGCTTTAACGAAGCCTCCAGCTTGCCCTGGGCATTTTCGGTGATGGTCATTTCAATGGCATACTCGGTGGTATCGTAGGTCACATACTGCACGCCGGTGTTGATCTCCCGGAGAACGAACTCATGGACACCAACATCACCTACGGAGCACTCCAGAATAAATGCCACATAGCCATCTTCGTTGGTGGGTTTGGAAACCACACTCTCGCCCTGGTAGAGCAGCTCAAACAGGAAGTCCTTGGCGCTCATATCAGCGCCGGTGACTGTCTTGTTGATCACGAATTCCACAGTGATGGGATTGGGCTCGGTATATACATTGTGGAATACCAGCTCTGCCGCCTGGCCGTTTACGGTGATCACAGGATCGGATACATCCATACCGCCCTCGTTATTGTCGGTGACGGTGACGGTTACGGTGTAAGCAGTCTCATCATAGGTGATGGTGGGAACGCCGGTGTTCTTCTCCGTCAGGGTGAATACATGCTCGCCCAGGCCGGGAAGCGCCACATTGGTGAAGGCAAAGGTGTTGCCCACATTGGTGGTTTCCACGGTGTTGCCCTCAGCATCGGTCAGCACGAAGGTGAATTCGCCGTCAACCAGATCCCGTCCGGTCAGTTCCTTGGTGCCATCCACTGTGAATACAGGCTCGCCGGTCAGTACATAGACATTGTCGAACTTCACAGAGGCGTTGCCGCTTTCCTTGTCGTCAGACACGGTTACATTCTTTACGAACAGCTGGCCCTGGTTGTCATCTGCCACCTCAATGGCCACGGTGTAGACGGTCTCATCATAGGTGATGTAAGACTTATCGCCCTTGACCTCGGTGACGGTGTAGGTGTAGGTGCCCTCGGTTTCGAAGGTCAGTGTATCAAAGGTGATGGTGCCGCCTGCGGCGTTGGTTTTGGTCTGCTCTTGGCCTTCACCGGTCAGTGTGAACTGGAACTCGCCGCTCAACAGCTCCTTGGTGTAGGTCTTTTCAGCGGTCAGCGTATACTCGGTGGGAGCCAGAGTGTAGGTGTTGGTGAAGCTGATCTCATCGCCACCATTGACCTTTACGCTGGCAATCTCCAGCTGGCCCTCGCCGTTGTCGGTCACCTCGATGGTCACAGTGTAGACGGTCTCATCATAGTTGATATAGGACTTATCGCCCTTGATTTCCTGGACAGTGTATTCGTACTTACCCTTTTCGGTAAAGGTCAGTTTATCAAAGGTAACCAGGCCGTTTGCATCGTTGGTCTTGGTCTGAGTAACACCCTCGCCGATGAGCGTGAAGCTAAACTCACCGCCGTTCAAAGGCTTATTGTAATTCTTGGTGGCCTGGATCTCGTAGGTAACAGGCTCAGTGGAGTAGCTGTTGGTAAACACCAGGCCGGTTGCCACGCCATGGTAGGTCACCATGGGAATGCCAACGATCATGCCGCCCATGCCGTCATCGGAAACGATCACGCTAACATCGTACACTCTTGCGTCATAGGAAACGCCGCCCTTGCCGGTGTTCTTTTCAGACACGGTAAAGGTATGCTCACCCAAACCGGGCAGCTTCACATTCTCGAAGGTAAAGGTATTGCCCTTATTGGTAACCTCGGTGGTATTGCCATTGGCATCGGTCAGCACGAAGGTAAATTCGTCGTCGGCCAGATCTCTGCCGGTCAAATTCTTGGTGCCGAAGATGTCCACCTGGGGATCGCCCACAACCGTATAGGTGTTGGTGAATACAGGCAGGTTCTCGTAGGTTGCCTCAGCGCTGAGCGTGCCGTCACCGTTGTCCAGAACATTGACGGTCACATGGATCACGGTCTCATCATAGCCGATACCGTTGTGAACGCCGGTGGGGATCACTTCGTGAATGGTGTAAGTGACCGTGCCGTAAGCATCATAGGTAATGACATCGAAGATCACATCGCCGGTGTCGTTATTCTCAACGGTCTGCAGCACATTGCCCTCATCATCGCGCAGTTCGAACTGGAACATACCGCCCTTCAGAGTCTTACCCACCAGGATCTTTTCCACCTGCAGGTGCAGCTGTGTGGGCTCCAGGGTGTAGCCGTTGTTGAACTTCAGCTCTGCGGATTCTCCGTTAAGGGTAACCTGGGGAATTGCCGCAATCAGATTGCCCTTGCCATCATCTGCCACATCCACGGTGACGGTGTAGACTGTCTGATCATAGTCAATGCCGCCCAGGCCGTCATTCAGCTCCACCACAGTGAAGGTGTTCAGACCAGTCTCGGTCAGAGGCACATTGTCGAAGGAGAACTTTCCGTCACTGTCAGCGGTAACCGTCTGCACGGTCACGCCCTGGTCGTCCAGAATGGCAAAGCGGAAGCTTCTGCCCTGGAAGCCGATGGGAGACTTGCCATCCAGCCACAGTCCCTTCTCACCGGACAGGTCGAAATCGGTGTATTTTGTAATACCGTAATCGTTGACAAACTTCAACTCCTGCTGGGTGCCGCCTACAGAGGCCGTATAGGTTGCCTCCAAAGCACCATTGTTATCTGTAACCGTCACAGTCACATCATACACGGTGGTATCGTAGGTAACGCCGTGGTAGACATTGTTTGTTGCCTGCTCAGGAATCACTTCCTTGACCTGGTAGGTATAAGTGCCGGTCTTGTCATAGGAAATGGCGCCAAAGGTGAACTTGCCGTCCAGATTAGAAACGGTCTCGATCACAGTGCCGGATGCGTCCAGCAGCTGGAAGCTGAACTCACCGTCTGCCAGGTATCTGCCGGTCAACTCCTTCACGCCCTCGATGGCCAGTTCCGTAGCCTTGGGGGTATAGGTATTGTTGAAGCGGATGGTGGTATTATCAGTGCCCTCCTGGGAGATCTCAGCCACACTGCCAACCATATTGCCAACACCGTTGTCGTAAACCACGATGTGGATGTGGTAAATGGCGGCATCGTATCCCACAGTGGCATCATCGGCCACCAGCTCACGGAGCAGGTAGTAGTAATGACCTGCGGTGCTGTAAGTCAGACCCATGCTAAAGGCGCCGCCGGCGTTGTTGGTGGTTCTGGCAACCTCACTGCCCTGGTAGCTGTAGTTTTCATCGGTGGCGTACAGCACGAAGGTAAATTCCCCGCCGGTCAAGGTCTTATTCTGCGCCAGGTCGGTGTTGTACCAGGTCTTGGTGCCGCTGAAGCCCACGCTGACAGGCTTAGCAGAGTAGCTGTTATTAAATGCAATGGCATCGGCGCCGATGGTGGTTACTACCAGCTCACCCAGGCCGTTGTCGGCTACGGTGACGGTGACCGTATAAACCGTTTCGTCGTAGCTGACGCCGCCCTTGCCGTCATTGACCTCCACAACCGTGTAAACATGGTCGCCCACATCGGCTGCAGTGTAGGTAATAGGCTCGAACACGAAGCTGCCGTCTGCACGGTTGGTGACGGTCTGCAGCACTGCTTCGCCCTGCTTCAGCTGGAAGCTGAATTCGCCGGTGATCAGACTGCGGCCGGTCAGAGACTTGCTTCCCCGCAAAACCACCTCTTCGGTGTCGGTGTCCACATAGGTATTGGTGAAATGGACAACATCTGTCTGGGTGGAGACAACGCCATCGCCAACCTTTACGATGTTCACTTCCTTGACCAGCTTGCCATCAACCACAGTCACATTGACGGTTATATGGTAAATGGAGCTGTCATAGGTCATGCCGCCAGCCTGTCCGGCTACCTCGGTGGCACGGAAGTAGTAGGTACCCACCTGGGTAATGGTGATCTCCTTGAAGCTCTTTTCGCCCTGGCCCATGGAGACGGTGTCAGAATAGCCGCCGTTAATGGCAGTGGCGAAGGAGCCGTCGGTCTGTACCACCTGGAAGGTGAACTCACTGTCACTCAGTGCATCCCGGCCCATCAGCGTCTTGCTGACCTTAGGCTGCAGAACGATGGGCTCCAGGTCAATGACATTTTCAAAAATCACATCTTCCAGTGCCACTTCCTGGCCGTTCTTGGTGATGGTCAAAGCGGGAACCAGCTTGCCGTCCTGGGCGGTGGCGGATACCACCACGGTATACTCGGCGGTGTCATAGATCATGCCGGGGATCTTATTGGCATCGGAAGGCACATTTTCCTTCAGAATGAAGGTGCGGCTGCCGGTCTTGGTAATGGGAATATGGAAGGTTGCCTGACCCTGTCCGTTCACCAAAACAGTACGGATGGAGTAAGCTGCTGTGTTGGACACAGTTCCGTCCACGACCTCAAACAATTCAAACAGGAAACCGGCCTCGGAAGCACCGGTGTTATGGGGATCCACCACATTCTTGTTGGCGGTGAATTCCACATAGGTGGCATCGGTGGTATGGATATTTTCAAAATTCTTGGTATAGGTAACCACACCGTTTACCGCCTCAATGGGAGCCTTGGTATCAAAGTCGTAAACCGTCAGCTCCAGCTGACCGTCCACATCCTCGTCGGTCACACGAACCTCAAAGCGGCCCACAGTGGCATCATAGGACATACCCTCCAGGCGCTCCTCGGGGATCACCTCAGAAACCTTGAAATAGTAATCGCCCAGCTCATCCAGCCGGATATAATCGGCGAACAGGTAGGACAGGCTGCCTGCGGTGACCTGCTTTTCACCCAGGGTGGAATAGGTACCGGTAGCGGGGTCATACTGCTCCAGGCAAACGGTGAAGGATTTGCCCTCCCAGTCAAAAGCACCGGCCTCGTCAACCAGGTTCTTGGTACCTGCCACTTGGATGGCGGTTTCGGGAGCGGCAGGCTCGTAAACATTGACCACATGGGTCTGTACAGCCGTATCCTTCACAATGGTACCGGACAGGGTAGAGCGGTCAGCATCCATGGCAAAGCCATTGTGGATCTGGGCATCCAGGAGCTCAGTGGTGGTGAAGGTAGTGCCCTCGGGCAGACCCACAACAGTCACAGAGCCGTTATCCTTCAGTGTAACGGTAAAGCTGCCGTTTGCATCGGTGGTGATATACTGCACAGGATCGGTGCCGCCAATGGCAAACTGCTGATTTGCCACATCATCGCCAGACAGGGTCACCTGGATGGTGAATTCCTTATCCGTCAGAGCGGCGGGGACGGTGGTAAAGGGATGATCCACATCCTTGCTGATGATCAGATTGCCGTAGCCTCTGGGAATATTCACAAAGTCTATATCATGGATGGTATTGGCAGCGACGGTGCCGGTGGCATTTTCGGAAGAGCCGATATAGTCAGCATGGGCTCTTTCGGTGACGGTGTAGGTCACACCGGTAGGCAGACCGGTAACGCAAACCGTTTCACCAGCCTTCAGTGTTACAGTGATCACATTGCCGCTGACGCTCCAGCCGGCCAAGGCGTTGCCGTTGGTATCCGTTACCACGGGATTTGCCACAGCCTGGCTCAGTGTAATATCAAAGGTAAAGCTGTCTTCGGCACCCTCTACAGTCTCGGTGACGGTCTTGGTAAGCTTGATGCCTTGGGCGGGCATCAGAGTGATCTTACCGTTATTGCCCAGAAATGCATAGGTATCGTACTTGTCGCCCACATCCACGACTACCGGGTAGTCGTAGTACTCCAGCGTACCGGTGGGATTGGATTCCTTCTGCATACGGAAGCGGTCGATCTGCTGGAAGATCGCACCTTCGGGAATATACCAGTAGCCATCTGCCTGCTGACCCTTGGCAGCAGCCTGCTGCAGAGCATACTCAGACATGGGCAGATACTCGGTGGTATAGCCTAAGCTGGTGTAATAGTGGTGGGCTCGGTAGTAGCCGCTGCCTGCAGGAGCTGCGCTGCCATTGTACAGACTGTAGCTGCTGCCGGATTTTACATAAACCGGAGTATCCTCGGTATAGTAGTAGCGGTCATTACCATCAGCGGGGTGGAAATGGGATTGGGCAACCCGGTGATTCAGAGGATCGTTATAATCCACAGCAGAATCGCCGTGTTCTGCGCCCCACAGGTTGGTATAGAAGGCATAGCTGCCGTCACTTTCCTGGTGGGCGTGACCCCAACCGGCTTCGATAGCTTCATCCAGCTTCTGCTCCACATTGATGCTGTTGATCTCATCACTCAGACCGACCTCATACACCAGGCGCAGGGGGAATGCCTCTTTGCAGGTGATGGACTTCATATCTGTGGGATCGGCGCTGTTGAGCTCGATCTCATAGGTGACCATGGGGATCAGGGATGCAGGGATCTTGTACTGCACCACCTGCATACCGCTTTCGATGTGGGTGGAGATCATAACCACCACGTGCATCATATCGCTGCTTCCCGCAGCGCCCAAATAGCCATAAGACTTATTGATCCAGGTAGCACCTGCCGGTGCACCCTCGGCGATGATGCCGGTATCCTTATCCCAGAAGCCCAGGTAGGTGCCGTCATTGTCGGAGTACCAACCGATGTAGTTGCTGTAGGCTTCCGTTTGGGCATCATAGGCCAGCTGGCCGTCATTGTAAGCCGCAATGACCAGATTTTGGGCAGTGGACACATCTTCAATGCCCAAACGCTCACGGACGGTTGCAATAAATTCGTCACCGTAGGCGGTGGGATTCTGCTGGGTACCCATGGAGGATTCCTGCAGACTCTTGGCCAGCTCATGGCCGGTAAACAGGGTATCGCCCAGCACCAGACCCTTTACGTCCTTGACCTCCATGAACATGCCCAGCTCATCGGTAAAGGTGATGTAGCCGGAGAAATCCTCACCGGCTGCTTCCACCAGGGTCACATAACCCGCAGCATCCAGCTCAATGTTCTCAACCACCTGCTGGAAGGCCTTGATCAGCTCATCGGTGTCGCTGGCCAGCTTGTACATATCGGAATAATTCTGTGTCTTCACGGCAGAATCCTTGTACACGGACCAGGCGTTGCTGTTTTGATTGGGTCTGTTGGTGTTGGGGATGATCTCTACATTATTATCTTCATCCAACTTGCTGGAATCAAAGAAATTGTCCCAGTAGCCATCCAGGGTCTCATAGGATGTGCTGGGCTGGAGAACGGCGGTGGCATAGTTGGAGCTGCCGGTACCCAGGCCTAGGGTGTAGAACTTGGGCGTAGTGCCGTACTTGGTCTCCATCTTGCTCTTGACCCAGGAAGCAGTCAGCTGGGTCAGGAACACGGTGCGCCAGGAGGTAGAAGACTCACTGCCGTCGCCATAGGTTCTCTGAGAACTTTCGATATTCGTATAGTTAGCGGTTGCCAGGGTAGGCTGACCGTCGGACATCAGCACCAAAATGGGGGTGCGCTGAGCACCTGCCTGGGCCTGTCCCGCAGGCACCTTCACATCGGTGACCTTGGAAAATTCGCCCCATGCCTTATACAGGCCGTTCTGAATGTAAGTACCACCGGAAACAGCCTTGCTGCCGGATACCTGGCCGCTGCTATTTCTTACGGTGCTTGCCACAGAAACGGTGTTGTTGGAAATGGTAAAATAAGCAGGAATGGTTTTTGCATCTCTTCCAGTGCCCACCGTCTGGGTGGAGGTGGTGGTATAGCGATCCAGAGGCAGGATCACAGTCGCAGTGTTGGCACCTGCGTTATGATTGGTGCTGCTGTTGCCGGAATACAGCACCACGCCCACACGGTTATTGTTGTTCTGCTTCAGCAGGCTGTCGATGGTCTCGTTGGTAGCCTGTACCATAGCAGTGGCCTTGCTGCCCTGCATAGAGCCGGAAACGTCCAGCACCAGCATCACATCAATGGGTGCGCTGGTGTAGCCCTCGATCTGCTGGTTGGCAGCCAGGGCGGACAGTGCGATCAGGAAATGATTGTCCGGATCGTTCATAGAAATATCTGCCCGGAAATCGCTGGCACTGGTCAGAACGGACTTATCCGTCCAGACACCGCCGGCAAATTCCGTGGATATCATATTCTCTCCAAAATAATCCTGCCACTGATTCATAGTGTTGGGATCAGATACACGGCTGTCCACCGCCACAGACCGGGTCTGTGCAGCGACTGCGTATGTGGGAACCAGGCCAATGATCAGCACAAGGCTCAGTATCATTGCCATGGTTTTCTGAAAAATACTGTATCTTTTCATGTGAGATTCCCTCCTCTGGAAGTATATGGGTTGCGCGAATACATCAAATCTATATGTGAGGGCGGATGGTCGATCCGCCGATCCGGCAGGGCTTTTTCCGGAGGCCTGTCAGGCAGCGGCAAAAAGCCAAAAATATGCTGTTGTATCAAGGGCTTGACCATATTGCACGCTCCTTTTCGAACTCTCCGCCATTTTAATAGCTTAATTTAGTAAGTATAGCACTCTGATTTGGAAGAATCAACCGATTTGGGGGCGTTTATTTTTTTCGCAAACACAGATCCCCAACAGCTCATCTCCGTGCAGATAATGGCAGCAGCCGAAGCAATCGTCACCGCCCGGTGTACCCGCGTAATGCTCGCAAATATCCTGCATTTGGGTCACAAAGGGATGTCCCTCGTCCGTATGGATGGGCTCTTTTATGAAATTGGGATAAATGGGGATCACCTCGTTAAAAGCGCTGTGCCGTTCGCTTTCGCTGTAATAACCGTAACGAAGTTCAAAGGTCTTGCCGAAAACTGTGATCTGCTTATACAGGTCACCTTCTTTTACAGTGGCATCCACAGTATCTCTCCTCTCCAGAAAAATATCGCTATACTACCTTTACAATAAGTAGTATAGCGATTGTTCCGGCTTTTTTCTATGACCCCGGCAAGGGTTTTTTGGCTATTATTTACAGGAAACTGTATATCCGTTCCACCCCTTGGGGGATATGCTCAGCAAAAGCAAATTCCATTTATCGCTCTGTCATTTCGGTGCGCAAAGGCTTCTCCTTGGGGAGAAGCTGTCAGCGATAGCTGACTGATGAGGGGAAATGCAATATTCGAAAACGCCCCACAGTACACTTCCTATGACCCAC